>CAYYUU010000988.1:0-3315 GCA_964474955.1 uncultured Alcaligenaceae bacterium
TGTCGGGGCCATGGTTTTCCCTCCCGACACAGAAGCCGACCCAAGCGACCAAAAACGCATTCCAACCCGAAGCGCCAGCGAGGGACGGGACGGCACGAAAAAAACCTAGTCCAGCGCGTGACGGGAGAGACTATATGGCTAGTGAAATTCGGTTGCCCGAACTAACCGAGACGGGAGAAGAAGGCACCATCGTCGAGATCGCCGTAAAAGTCGGCGACACGGTCAACGAGGGAGACACGTTGGTCGAAGTAGAAGCAGGGAAGAGCACGGTTCCAGTCCCCGCCCCGATGAACGGCAAGGTGGTGGAAGTCCTCGTCAAACAGGGCGATCCTGTCGAGACCAACCAGGTCATCTGCAAGATCGAGGCGTCCGAAGGAGCGTCCGGCGGGGAAGACGTCTCGATGCCTCCCGTCCGAGAACAGAATCAACAAGACTCCGGCCAATCCCAGGACGGCCAACGATCGAAAGAAACGGCCCGTCGGGAGGCTGACGACGAGTCCGATGGTCGAGAGAGCCCAAGTCCGCGACAAAATGGGACCGGGCCGCAACCTTCTGGCATGCCCGGCGGACGGTCTCACGGGACGATGCCGGGCGAACGCTCTCACGATCCGGCAGGCGTCGACGAACCCGACGAAACGTATCCGCGACCGCCGCGACCAGAACCGGAAAAACGATTCGTCCCAGCAGCCCCGGCCACTCGGCTTTTGGCCCGAGAACTCGGCGTCGATTTGTCCCGCGTCGAAGGCTCGGCCCGAAATGGCCGCGTGACCCAAGAAGACGTCAAGAAGTTCGTCCGCCAGCTCAACCAACAAGGCCCATCGACTCCCAGTGGAGTCGGAATCCAGGTTCCGCCGCTGCCCGACTTTAGCAAACACGGCGAGATCGATGCCCAACCGCTCGACCAAATCCGCAAGGCGACGGCCAAACAAATGGGCCTGGCGTGGGCCGCCATCCCACACGTGACTCAACACGACCTCGCCGACATCACCGACCTGGAGGCATTCCGAAAACAACGCGGCAAGGAAAAAGACGTCAAGTTGACGGTCACGGCGTTCGCCTTGAAGGCGTCGGCCATCGCCCTACAAGAGTTCCCCAGATTCAATTCGTCGCTCGACCTGGCGAACAACCAACTGATCTACAAGAAGTATTACCACATCGGCATCGCCGTCGACACCGACAACGGTTTGTTGGTGCCGGTCTTGAAAGACGTGGACTCCAAGACCGTCTTCCAACTCGCGGCAGAGATGAACGAAATGGCCGACCGTGCCCGCCAACGCAAGCACGTCGATTTGTCCGGTGGGACGTTCACGATCACGAACCTTGGGGGAATTGGCGGAGTCGGCTTTACGCCGATCGTAAACTGGCCCCAAGTCGCCATTCTGGGAATGTCTCGGGCTCGCAAAGAAGCCGTGTTTCAAGACGACGGCAGCGTGAAGCCCCGATTGATGTTGCCGCTATCACTTTCGTATGACCACCGAGTCATTGATGGAGCCGATGCCGCTAGGTTTGTGCGTCGACTCGTAGAACTCTTAGAGAACCCACTCGTGATGCTTTTGCATGCGTAAAGCGGCCTTGGAATGGCGAATGGGATCGGATGTTGTTTTGGGGTGCCGCACCTTCAAAACAACAACCACGTTCGTGAGCCGACGCAGTGTGATCATTACTCGCATAAGGCATTCATAAGACCATCACGCTAAGTGGGCTCCGGCCCACATTTTCTTTTTTGCAGGTATCTGGAAGCATGGCACAAACAATAGAAACACAATTAGTCGTCCTCGGAGCCGGTCCGGGGGGATATGCTGCGGCCTTTCTCGCTGCCGATCGAGGGATCGAAACGACTCTCATCGATGCCCGGGATAGGCCTGGTGGTGTATGTCTCCATTGTGGGTGTATCCCCTCCAAGGCATTGCTACACGCGGCGAAACTCATAACCGATGCGCAAGAAGCCGACGATTGGGGATTGAAGTTCTTGAGCCCCGAAATTGATATCGATAAACTACGCGCCAAGAAACAAAAGATCGTGGACGTCATGTCCAACCACTTGGCCTCGGTCTCCAAACAGAAGAAAATTAACTACATCCAAACACGTGGTACGTTTGCCGACTCGCAGACACTGAGTTTAGAGAACGGAGATACTGTTCGCTTCAAGAACTGTATCCTCGCGACCGGTTCGCAACCCGCGAAGATCCCGACGTTCGACATCGGAAGCGATCGAGTGATGGATTCCACATCGATCCTCGAACTCAAAGATATTCCCGAATCGCTACTCGTCATCGGCGGTGGTTATATCGGTCTGGAAATGGGTTCCGTGTACGCGGCCCTGGGGACCAAAGTCAGCGTCGTCGAGTTCATGGACGCCCTGCTTCCCGTCGTCGATCCGGATCTGGTCAAACCTCTCCAGCGCCGTTTGAAAAAGAACTTCGAAAAGATCATGCTCGGCACCAAGGTCGTCAAGCTCGAAGACGTCGACAACGGCGTGAAGGCCACGTTCGAAGGGGCGAAAGTCAAGGAGACCGAAGTCACCTATGACCGCGTCCTAACGGCCATTGGTCGCCGACCCAACTCGAAGAACATCGGACTGGAAAACACGAAAGTCGAAGTCGACGAGAAGGGCTTCGTGAAGGTCGACAAACAACGCCGCACGACCGACCAGAACATCTTCGCCATCGGCGACGTGGCAGGCGAACCGATGCTCGCCCACAAGGCTTCGCACGAAGGAAAACTCGCCGTGCAAGTCATCGCCGGAGATAAAGGCGTCGAATGGGACGTGCGGGCGATCCCGGCCGTGGTCTTCACGGATCCGGAAATCGCATGGGCCGGTTTGATGGAAAACGAAGCCAAACAAGAAGGCCGCGAAGTCAAGACGGCCATGTTCGATTGGAAGGCCTCCGGACGAGCCACGACGCTCGGACGAACCGACGGCGTGACCAAACTCGTCGTCGATCCGGAAACCGATCAGGTCCTCGGTATCGGGCTCTGTGGACAGGAAGCCGGCGAGATGATCGCCGAAGCCGTCCTCGCCATCGAAATGGGAGCAACGTCTCGCGACATCGGAATGAGCATCCACGCCCACCCGACGCTCTCGGAAACGGTCATGGAAGCGAGCGAGTCATTCCACGGAATGGCGACACATATATAACGTTACTTTTCTGAGGACCAAAGGCCCGGCTGTTTGCCTAGCTAAGTCGTTGAACGGGAAAGAAATAGTTGTCCGTTTCGTAGCTGAACGATCGCAAAAATTTCGGCTCCAAAACCCGTGTTATCCGAGGGATATACAATTAACAGCATGTACAGGGGCCCTTCCGACATGCGTTT
>CAYYUU010000989.1:0-3311 GCA_964474955.1 uncultured Alcaligenaceae bacterium
AGACAGCAACATGGCTGCCTGTGCAAACATGATGGTGCAGTTAGTCCACAACAAAGCCTACGCCGAAGCCACAGGTACCATGCTCGACTTATGGCTCACGACGTCCGCTCCTTTTCGCAAGACGATCGAAGCAGTCATGACAAAGGCGTTGACCGAACTCAACCTCCCCACACGGGACAGCATCGACGCCCTCGCCCAGCGACTCACAAACATTGAGACGCGCCTCGACGATCTCGAAGCCAAACTGAGCGAGAATAAGCGACGCGCCCCTGCCAAGAGGAAAACTAAAAATGGCGAATGATACTCGAGTTGCCACTGCGGCGGAAATCAACGAAGAGTTGTTGAAAATTGCTGAGCGTGCACAAAAATTTCAACAACTCGTGACCAGCGACGCGAAGATCGCGCAAACCCCTAAACGAGTGATCTGGACACTCAACAAAGCCAAGTTGTACCAGTACGTCCCTGTCGTGCCCGAGGAAGAACGCCACAAGGTTCCGCTTTTGCTTGTGTTTGCGATCATGAATCGGCCTCACGTCCTCGACTTGCGTCCCGGACACAGTTTTGCCGAGTACATGCTCAAGCAAGGATATGACTTGTACCTCCTCGATTGGGGGGCACCCGGTCCAGAAGACAAGGACATGGACTTCGGCGACTATACTTTGGAATACCTCCCAAGGGCAATTCGTAAGTTGAAAGAGGTCTCCGGCGCAGACACCTTTAACATGCTCGGGTGGTGTCTCGGAGCTCTCATTAGCACGATGTACGCATCGCTTCGACCGGACGACGGTTTGAAGAATCTCATCTTATTGACGGCGCCGCTCGATTTTTCGGACAAGACGGCAGGTGGGTTCAGTCGGTGGACGAGTGACGACGCGTTCGACCCGGACAAACTGGCGGATGCCTACGGCAACATCCCTGGCGAAATCATCGATTACGGAGCCAAAACGCTCAAGCCATTCGAGAACTTTGTGGGGAACTACTTGAACCTTTGGGACAGAATCGACAACCCGAAAGTTGTCGAATCGTGGCATGCCATCAACACCTGGGTGCGTGACCTCATCCCCATGGCGGGGGGAGCCTATCGCCAACTCATCCGTGATTTCTACAAAGAGAATCGACTGGTCGAGGGAACCCTCGTGCTGCGTGGTGAGCCCGTATCTCTGAGTAACCTGCGGGCAAACGTGCTTAACGTGATCGCCGAGGCGGATCACATCACTCCACCATGTCAGTCTGAGGGAATCATGGATCTTCTCGGCAGCGAAGACAAGGAACTCTTCCGTGTCAAGGGTGGGCACATCGGCATCATGGCAGGCAGCGGGGCCGAGAAATTGACTTGGCCATATATTGAGAAATGGCTGTCCGATCGAGCGGATTGACGCCAGGACACTCCTTACCCCTAGACGTTTCTTGTCGGTTTCGTTCCGACTGGTCGTCACGAAAACCTCCGTGTTCGTTCGTTTGGAAGCTGCATGGCAAATTGGGACTTACTCATCAACGAATTGACGGTGGCTTCGGTCCTACCGTCGGAGTACGCGCGGTATGCTCGTCCGATCAGTGAGGCCCTGGTCGTGTTTCTCGGTGGACTTCCCCCCGTGCGTCAGTCGGCCATTTTCGCGGAACAAGCCAACCTCCCACCAACGATCCCTCCAGCCAAACGATTGGGTCTGCTCGCCCGCAGTTGTCCAGCGTTGCACAAACTCGGACAAGTCGTTGCCCGAGATCGACGTCTCTTGCCGGAGTTCAGGAGACAACTCCAACAACTCGAATCGCTTCCTCCGTCCGTCTCGATCGAAACCATCCAGAACGAACTGTCCAAAGAACTCGGCTCGCTCGAACATCTGGGGATCTCACTAGCCCCGGCTCCGATTGCCGAAGCGAGCGTCGCCGTGGTGATACCGTTCAAAGCGTCCGGCCAATCGACCGAGGGAGTTCTCAAAATATTGAAGCCGGGAATGGAAGAACGTCTTGAGCAGGACTTGGATTTGTTCGCAGGGCTCGGGGCGTATCTCGATCAACGGTGCGACGAACTCGCCCTCCCCAAGTTCGATTATCAGGAAGCTTTCGAGCAGGTCCGCGACACGTTACGGCACGAAGTCCATCTTGATTTGGAGCAAGAACATCTCACTGCTGCGAGAGACTTCTACGCCAACGAACCCCAGGTCCAAATTCCAGCCGTTCTTGAGTATTGCACTTCCCGTGTCACGGCGATGGAACGAGTGAATGGGGTCAAAATCACCGACCACGACCATCCTTGCGACGAAGTCAAAGCACAACTGGCCGAACTGGTCAGTAAGGTTCTCATTGCAGATCCTGTGTTCCGAAAGGAGAGCCGGTCGGTGTTTCACGCGGACCCGCACGCTGGCAATCTGTTTCTCACAACGGATCACCGATTGGCCGTGCTCGACTGGAGTCTGGTTGGCTTTTTGGGGGACCGGGAACGTGTTTGCTTGACGCAACTTTTGATAGGGGCTGTGACGCAGGATTCGATTCGAATTCTAAAGAACCTCCAAGACTTGGGCGATAAAGACCGGCTCAACCAGACTGTCCTTGGAGAAATTGTGTCGCGCTGGTTGGCCCAGATCAAACCGGGCAGCTTCCCAGGATTTAGCTGGGTTATGGGCCTGCTCGACGACGCCGTTCAGCAAGCGAATTTGCGGATCAACGCAGACTTACTTCTGTTCCGCAAGACGATGCACACGTTAGACGGAGTCATCAACGACATTTCACCCGCCGAAAATCCAACCCAAAAGGTGCTCCTACGCGAGTTCATCGGACAGTTCGTCCGGGAGTTTCCAGACCGTTGGTTTGCCTCCCCGAACTCGCGGAACTTTGCCACGCGCCTCTCCAACATCGACATCGCCGAAATGATGATGACCGTTCCCTGGGCGGCAATGACGTTTTGGCTGGACCAGTTCGGGCTCCCGAAGAGATAGCATCCCCGATGTGCCTGGTGAGCTGATTCGGAGTTGACTCAGGCAGTTCTGACCTGAAACGCTTCAATCATTGTTCCGAGACAACGCGAGTTGGGCAGATCAAGCACTGAACTTTGAATCGTGGAACTTCAGCGGCATGATCCATCGTAAGGAGTGGGACGCGATTTCTTGTCGGTCTGGTCGACGTTAGGAGTAGCCCAATCCTTCCATTCCCGTGGACCAGCGGTTGTCCTTCCCTGGACAAGAAGGCGCGACTTGTTACGAAGAGCGTCCCTTTCGAGGAGCTTCTCTCGTCCTCTCTCAAATCATCTCTTTCAATCTCAATACCTGAGTTTCGTTTAAGAACCAGTGATCGTTTGGCCACTGCCGTCATCGTCC
>CAYYUU010000990.1:0-3309 GCA_964474955.1 uncultured Alcaligenaceae bacterium
GTCCGGGCTCTTGTCGTTGGCGACTTCTACCAAGCCTTGGCCTACAATCCCTTGTTCGTGGTCTGCTTACCCGTCCTTGTCGTCTTTGTTATTCGCAGAGCCGTTGCGAAATCCCAGGGGGACAAACGGCCGTTTGTGACGATTCCCAACTGGCTCGTTTGGCCCGCCGTTGGCCTCGTCATCGTCTACACGATCTTGCGAAACATACCGACTCCAATGTTTGTCTGGCTCGCTCCTCATTCGCTCTCTTGAGTGTGTTCCCTTGGCATCCGTCCGGTTTCTAAATTTGACGCTTCCAATGCTTGCGGAGAACCTCGCCCTGGACGAGGCTCTCTTGATCGAAGCGGAAGCCCAAGTGGCGAAACCTATATTGCGGCTCTGGGAATGGCCAACGCTCGCCGTTGTCCTTGGGGCTGGCGGAAAAATTGCGCACGACGTGAACGTGTCGACTTGCCAGTCTGACGGAGTTCCCATCCAGCGGCGATCCAGCGGAGGCGGAACAGTTTTACTCGGGACAGGGTGCTTGCTCTACAGTTTGATCCTGCCTTACTCGTTCGCCGAAGAACTCACCCTCATCGAACCTTCGTATCGATACGTACTTGGGCGAGTGTGCGCGGCGTTGAACGTCGGCACGCCCATCGAACTCCGTGGATCGAGCGACCTGGTTTTCGAGGGCAAGAAATTCTCGGGAAACGCACAACGCCGAAAACGAGAATATCTCCTTCACCACGGCACAATTTTGTACGACTTCGACTTAGCGAAGATCGAACGATATCTCCTCTTGCCGCCGCGACAACCCGAATACCGCCAGAACCGCCGACACCAAGATTTCACCCGAAACTTTCCGCTCGACCGCGAAGAACTCGTTTCTCGATTGCGGGATGCTTGGGACGCCCACGAAGAATTCACGGAATCTCCCAAAGAGCTCGTGAGGGAACTTGTCGAAGAAAAATTCGGAACGGAGGAGTGGATTCACCGGCGTTGATGAGAATTTTAATCCCAATAATCGATCATTCGCCCGACTCCAAATTCTCTGGCTTTCTCGTAGACCCTCGCTGCGACGGCGACGTCTTCGAGTCCGATCCCAAGCGACTTGAACAACGTGATGTCTTCGGGATGGGCTCGCCCGGTGTACTTGCCGATGATCACTTGGCCGAGTTCGTGGACTTGTGCCCATTCCAACGATCCCTCTTCGAGCGCCTGGACGAAGTCGCCCGCTTCGATGCGAGCTTGGACTTTACTATCGACGGCGATCGAATCGGCTCGGCGGATGACGACCGAATCGATCTCGGCGGCGTTGATCCGATTCGAGCCCATGATGTTGAGGTGAGTTCCTTCGTTGATCCAGTTTCCGTGGAGCACCGGTTCGCGCGAGTTCGTGGCGGTAATGACGATGTCTTTATCTTCCGCCGCCGTCTCCGGCCTGGGGACGGGAACGATCTCGCACTGACACACGTCTGTCATTTCTCGGGCGAACTCGCGCCGGCGTTCTTCATTGGGACTGTACACTTGGATTCGCCGGACCGAACGAGCTTTGCTGACGGCCCACGCCTGAGTTCGGGCTTGCTTGCCGCTTCCAAAAATCCCAACTTCGGTCGCGTCTGGGCGAGCCATGTATTGGGTCGCGACTCCGCTGGCCGCTCCCGTACGGACTTGGCCGAGGTAGTCGGCTTGCATGAACGACAGCAGTTCGCCCGACTCGCCGTCGTGCAGCGCAACGTGAAATCGCGCCCCGCACCGTCCCGTCGTATACGCCTTGTATCCGAGATATCCGAGGTCTTCCGCAGCTCCCGACATTGTGTGGAGCATGATTCGCTCGGTCCGACACCGGGCACGCGGAGTGTTCTGGGCGTCTTCGTTTCCCATCTGACGCAGAACATCCTCGACCGCCTCCATCGCCATATCCATCGTCAAGAGGCTGCGAACATCATTTTCCGAAAGGAGCAACACGGGCATTTAGTTTCCCCTGCAGTAAATATTATCCAGCTAAAAATTTCCTGAGTCGGTCCAGGCCACCTTGAATCTGTTCGCGGCTGGCGGCGAAGGACATCCGCACGCATCCTTCGGCACCGAACGCCAAACCAGGAACCAAGTTTACGTGAACCGATTCGAGCAGGGCCTGGCAAAAACTCATCGAGTCGGTCACGGCACGTCCGCCCAACGTGCGTCCGAAGTGTTTCGAGACGTCAAAGAAAGCATAGAACGCGCCGCCCGGTGGTGGGCAAGGTAAATCGAGTTCTTGGAGCCGCCCAAGCACGATTTCCCGACGGGCCGCGAATTCCTTTCGCATTGTCTGAACGCATTCTTGCTCGCCGGTGAGGGCCTTAATCACAGCCGCCTGAGTCACGCTCGACGGACAACCTGTTTGTTGGCTCTGGATGTTGCCCATCGCCTTGATCGCATTTTGCGGGCCGACCGTCCAGCCCATTCGCCAGCCGGTCATCGCATACGATTTACTCACGCCGCTGATCGTGATCGTCCGTTCGGGCAGTTCCGGGCGCAGCGTCGCAAAGCAAGTCGCCTCGTTGTCTTCGTAGACCAACTGTTCGTAGATCTCGTCGCTGATGACCACGAGATTCTTTTCGATGACGATGTCGGCCAATGCCGCCAGTTCTTCTCGCGAGTACACAGTCCCCGTCGGATTGCACGGAGAATTAATCATTAACACGCGGCTCTTGGGAGTGATGGCGTCGCGAAACTGTTCCGGCGACATCTTAAAATGCGATTCCTGACTCGTCGAGACCAACACCGGCTTGGCTCCCGTGATCTCGACGAGTGTACTGTAGCTCACCCAATACGGAGTCGGGATAATGACCTCATCACCAGGGTCGCACAGAACAGTTAAGGCATTGTGGAGCGAATGTTTCGCCCCGTTGGAAAGGATGACCTGGTCGGGCATGGCTTTCAAACCATACGTCTTGTCGTACCAATTCGCAATGACCTTCCGCAGTTCCGCCGTCCCGGATGCGGGGGTGTAGTGCGTCTCCCCCTCCTTCATGGCTTCGAACGCTGCGTCACAGATGTGTTCCGGCGTTGGGAAGTCCGGCTCTCCGAGGCTGAAGTCAAAGACTTCGATGCCTTCGGATTTCATCTGCTTGGCTTTGGCCCCAGCCGCAAGTGTGGCAGACGGTTTGACAGAACTGGCCAATTTGGAGATTTCAATCATTGCGGTTGGTTCCGAATGAGATTTGTTTGGGCGTCGCGCTGTACCTGATTATTCTGTGAAACAGTATAAATATTGTATTGTACACTATATTCCGCGTATTGGTTTTCGGTATTTTGAGCGAATTATTTTGCCGCCCAGGGAGT
>CAYYUU010000991.1:0-3305 GCA_964474955.1 uncultured Alcaligenaceae bacterium
CACAAGCCATCGGTTGGGAACTTCTGAGAGTACCTCGGGCTTGGGTTGGGACCGACAACAACAGCGATCCTGCCTGTCGGAAACCGGAACGGCCCAACCCAAGTGAATGGCCCAAGGACAAGCTCTTGACTCTTGTCTCTCGTCTCCCGTCTCTACTTTTTTCGCTTGCGAGATTTCTTCTTCGCACTCGGCGGGCCATTCTCAACAATCCGAAAATCCATCTGTCGTTTCTGAAGATCGACACGCGAGACTTGAACCTTGACGGTGTCACCAAGACGGAAACTCCGTCCATGTTTCTTTCCGATGAGGCTGTGCCCGGCTTCGTCGAAGTAGTAATAGTCGTCGTTCATGGTCGTGACGCGAACGAGTCCCTCGACGGGGAGGCTCTCTGGCTGGGCGTAGAACCCATAGTCGGCCACGCCCGTGATGATGACTTCGTACTCTTCGTCGATGCGTTCGCTCATGTACGTGAGCAACTTCGTCTTGACCAACTCACGCTCGGCGAGTTCGGCGCGTCGTTCCATCTTGCTACAGTGTTCGCCGATGGCAGCCAACTCGGTCACGTCGCTGCCAGCCTTGCCGGTCTTGAGCCATTGCTCGAGAAGGCGGTGGACGACAAGGTCCGGATACCTTCGGATGGGCGATGTAAAGTGGCAGTAGTTGTCGCTCGCGAGGGCATAGTGGGCTTCGACCTTGGGGCTGTAGACGGCCTGCTTGAGACTCCGCAACAAGGCATAGTGGACGGCGTACTTGTCCGGCTCGTTCGACGATTGCTTGAGCACTCGCTGGAGGGCGAACCGGTCCGTCTCGTGGGTGATCTTGTAGCCCAGGATGCGGGCGAACTGTCCGAACGCCATCAACTTGCTGTGAATTGGCGGCGGGTGCACACGTCGCAAGACGGCCACGTTCATGTCGTCGAAGTGTTGGGCGACGGCTTCGTTCGCGGCCAACATGAACTCTTCGATGATCTGGTGGCTCACGTCGTGCTTGGCGAAGTGGGCACCGACGACCTTGCCATCGTTGTCGTACTCCAACTCGGCCTCGGGCATGTCGAGTTCCAACGCGCCGCGACGCAATCGACGTTGCCGCAGGATCATCGCGAACTCACGCATCTTCAAGAGCATCGACGCGACCGCGGGATGAATCTGGACAGCCGGGACGGTCGCGGTCTGCGTAGTCCCGTCGCCGTTCCCGGAAGCGGACACCGTTCCATTCGAATTGCTCGCTTGAGCTGCGTCGTAACGATCGAGGAAGTCCATCACCTGTTGATAAGCGAACCGCTGGAATACCTTGATGGCGGCGTTGGCAAAGCGCGTGTGGACGACCTGACCTTCGGGCGTGAATTCGATTTGGACCGTCTTGACATATCGAACGCGACCTTGTTGGAGGCTCGCCAGGTTGTTCGAGATGATCTCCGGGAACATCGGGATCACACGTTGCGGCAAATACACACTCGTAGCTCGTTTTCTTGCTTCGCGGTCGAGCAAGCTCCCCGGTGGCGCGAAGTGGGCGACGTCGGCAATGTGGACGGTCAAGAACCAGTGTCGTGATTTCTGATCCTGGAGCAGTGACACCGCGTCGTCAAAGTCTCTCGCGTCGACCGGGTCGATGGTGATGGTAACTGTCTTCGTTAAGTGTTAGCGCCCGTAGAGTTATTTTTAGTTAAACCCAGCGGCGGCTTGGCGCGCCTCTTCGAGGACTTCTTCGGGGAACTTCTCGGGGAGGTTGAACTCGCGCATGACCGACAACAGGTCGACGCCGGGCTTGCCTCGTTCGCCGAGGACTTCGGTGATGACGCCTTCGCCGCGATCTTCCGCGGTCGGGAACCGGATCATCTCGAAGACGACTTTGTCTTGTGGCTTCGCGCCTTTCGCTCCGGGGTCGCCGACCAAAACGCTGTGGGCAAAGATCGTCCCGTCGACGCGAACAAGCCCCTGTCCGTCGCGTTCGAGGTACGTCCCCACGAATTGCCGCGTGGCTCGTTCGAGAACCTGGAGAATTTCACCGGATGGCCCGAGGTCGGAGCGGTTGGGCTTCTTGAGAATACGGACCATGACCTCGTCGCCGCTGGAGGCATCGAGGGTGCGGTGTTCGGGGATGAAGATTTCGTTGTTGCCCTGTCCGGTCGAGCCGGTTGGACGGACGAATCCGTATCCTGCGTTGGCCTTGCGGAAGACCCCGGTGGCCGTGCCGTGTGGTTGAATTTGGCGGATCGTATGGTTCTTGCCAAACTCGATACGGCCTTGCTTTTGGAGCTTCTTGAGAGTTCGTCGGAAGTCCGAATATTCCGAAGCCGCAACGCCCAGTTTCTTGGCCAATATTTTGGGCTTGACCGGTTGATAGTTCTTCCGGGCGACGGCGGTCAAGATGATGTTTTCGAAACGGGGCATGATTATGGGGAATTCAACTTATCTATAGAAAGGATGAAGTAAATGCATGGCCAGGCGAAAGGCGTCGTTCGTTTCCCCGCGTGGATTCCTTATATAATCCTTTCGCCCAATTCCCTTTTTACTTCGTAATGTGTAGACCTGTCAATCGACTCCTTCCACGTCGTCTGCCGCGACACCGAGACCGCTTCCACCTTTGAATAACCGTCGCTGGAGGGACTGGTTAAAGGCCGTCCAAGCCGAACTTTGGTTCGCATCTTCCCGGATGTCACGGGTGAACGTGTGAACCTTGGCGTCGAGATTGTCGAGATAGTGCAACGCGATGGCTTCGGGCGTCATGGGCAACTTGGGGCTTCCGAACTCATAAGTCCCGTGGTGACTGAGAATCATGTGCTTAATTCTTAGAAGCAATTCCGTCGGGAAAGGTTCACCCGTCAGGTCCGGAACTTGCGGAATCTTCTCGTTGAGCATCTCCACGCCGATGACGATGTGGCCGACGAGTTGTCCCTCGTCTGTGTAACTAAAGACCCGACCGTAGCTCAGCTCTCTAACCTTCCCCATGTCGTGGAACAAGATGCCCATCATGAGCAAGTCCCGATCGACTTCGGGGTAAAGCGGCAACACGCGGTCCGCTGCCTCAAGCATATTCACGACATGCTCCAGAAGTCCACCCAGATATGCGTGGTGGTTGCGAATTCCTGCGGGAGCACGACAAAAGTCGCGTACAAAATCTTCATCCATCAAAAAGCATTCTACCAGACCCCGTAGGTGGGGGTTCTCCACGCCCAGTAGGATTGTCCGGAGTTTATCGAAGAGTTTGCTGACGTCTTGTTCGGTGTGAGGCAGGAAATCGGCCAGGTCGACCTCTTCGCTGTGGATTCGGTCAATGTGGTTCAAGATGATTTGCAGGGCCCCCTG
>CAYYUU010000992.1:0-3303 GCA_964474955.1 uncultured Alcaligenaceae bacterium
TTCCTTCCCGGCACGCATGTCTTCGACTCGACGGACGCGAGCCAGCCCGATTGGGAAGGAAAACGACTCTGGCAAGGACCGGCCAAACCCGCTCCACAAGCCGAACCCTCCGGAACTGCCGCCTGGCCGATCTACATGCACGACCCCCACCGAAGCAATTGGTGTGACGCCAAGGTGTCACCGAAACTCAAGGAGGTCTGGAAAGCAAAGTTCGCCGATCCGCTCAACTCGCTCTCGAAGCTGCGAAAACGTGACTGGCAAGAAAATCCCTACGTCGGGGCTCACGTCACAGGCCCAACGGTGGCGGAAGGCGTGACGATGATCGCCCTGCCGCACGAACACGCCGTCGTTGCCATCGACAGCAAGACGGGCCAGCAAAAATGGCGGTTGGTGGTCGATGGGCGAGTCAATTCTCCGCCGACGATCCACAACGGGCTCGTCCTCTTCGGCACCAACAACGGTTGGATTTACTCGGTCAACCGCGACACCGGCGAACTCATATGGAAGTTCCTCGCATCCCCGAACCAAACGCAATTGATGGCCTTTGGCCAATCCGAATCGGCTTGGCCGGCGTTCGGGACAGTGTTGGTCCACGACGGACTCGCGTGGATCACGGCTGGCCGGAGCACCCAAACAGATGGCGGAATTCGTTGGTATGCCCTGAAGGTCGACACGGGCGAAATCGCAAAGTCTGGCGTCCTCGATGGCGTGGGGCAATGGATCGAGCAGAAACGAGGTCAAAGCCAACGCAGCCTCCAACCATACCAGCCCATCACGTCGGCCACGCCCTTCACCCTGACGACGGACAGTAAACAACTCTTGATGTGGAATAGTGGAATCGAGGTCGACTCCGGAAAAACTTTGCGAGGCGGAATCGAGATCTGGCCCGCCGGGATTTCGAATTACATACCCGAACAACCGTTGCCCAAAGGAATTCTCCCGGGCCAATACGGTCTGGTCCAAAATGGCCAGGACGGTGGAGGTCGTTATGGTCGCGCGGCCTTTTACGCGGGGATCCGTGGCAAGATCATTGCCTATCGCGGCGACGACTTCGTTGCCCTTTGCAGCAACAAAGGCTGGGGCGGTCGCGGCGGGAGTCCGGGACCGCTCGAGCGATGGAAACGCCGCAAGACTCCGGAGCGTTCGAAGCGAGCCGAAACCTTCGCGACAAAAGTTTGGACGTCACCCGATCACCCCAAAAGCGCTCGCGACAACTACCACTTGCAGCAGGCCCTCGTCAAAGCTGGCGATCACCTCTTGGTCGGTTTCGCCAACAAGCTCATCGTCTATCGATACGACAACGGACAAAAGGTCGGCGAAACCACCTTGCCGGGAAATGTCGTTCACAACGGCTTGGCCGTCGTGGGTGCACGAGTGTATGTGACTTGCGAAGATGGGACGATTGCTTGTTATCAATGACACCCGATTCGTTGGGAATAGAAAAACAAAAACGGCAAGGCACCAACGCCTTGCCGTTCTCATTTCAAAGTGTCACACCACGTTGCCGACCAACGACACGGTGTTACCAGTTGCGTGGTTACTTCTTGGTCTTCTTTTTGGTCTCGGTCGTTTTCGTTTTGGTCTTGGCAGTTTCGCTCTTCTTTTCGGCTCCTTTTTTCTTCTTCCCGAAGATCGCTTCGAAACCTTCTGCGTAATTTTTGGTTTCGGACATGCCCACTCGAACGATACTCACGAGTCTTCCTCCGGAATCAAAAACTAATGATGTATATGGCACTCCAAGTGGTGGGGCCGCCGTTCTCGCCAAGAGAACGACGATGGGATTTCCAACTATTGGAAGTGTAAAATATTCGTATGGTATTGTCACGGGCAAAAACATCGATGCGAGAACAAAATCGGCAAATCGAATGCGGTTGTTGATCGGAACCGTTTTTCGGTCCAACTTCGGGCGTTATCGTCTTCCAATTATTCAGGCGAGGCGAAATGGAAATGACGCGAAAGGGGTGAGGAGAGTTACTTTTCGCTCCGCGAAAAGTGACTTTCGGCATGCTACCCAGCGTGGACAACGATGGGATTCGGGTAAACTTCTGTCGGAGTTGTAGAAACCAAATCGCAAACGGAATACAACACTCTGAAGAGCCGAAACGCGATACGTTGGAACTGGATTTTCTTGAAAAGGAGCAGTGCCATGCAACTGGGAATGATTGGCCTTGGAAAGATGGGCGGGAACATGGTGTTGCGACTAATCCAAGGCGGCCACCAATGTGTCGTGTTCGACAATAACGCCGATGCTGTGCGTGATTTCGAAGGCAAGGGAGCCACCGGAGTCGAGTCGATCCAAGGGTTCGTCGAAAAACTCGAAGCACCGCGGGCCGTCTGGGTCATGGTCCCGAGTGGGGAACCGACCGAAAACACCGTCACCGAATTGGGCAAGCACCTCCAGAAAGGCGACATCGTCATCGACGGCGGGAACTCATATTTCAAAGACGACGTTCGCCGTGCGAAGGCCCTCGCCCAAAAGGGAATTCATTACATGGACGTCGGAGTCAGCGGCGGCGTATGGGGACTCGAACGCGGATACTGTATGATGATCGGTGGAGATCACGCGGCCGTCGAACGGCTCGATCCGATCTTCAAGACGCTCGCTCCCGGGAAAGGGGATATCCCTCAGACGCCCGGTCGCGAGAAGGTGCAACACAGCACCGCCGAAGAAGGCTATGTGCATTGCGGCCCGGTCGGCGCGGGCCACTTTGTCAAGATGGTCCACAACGGCATCGAATACGGCATGATGCAGGCCTATGCAGAAGGATTCGAAATCATGCGTGGCGCCGCGAAGGAAGAAGTTGATGAGGATCACCGCTTCGAGATAAACGTCGGCGAGGTTGCTGAAGTGTGGCGTCGCGGGAGTGTGATCACTTCGTGGTTACTGGACCTGACGGCCCACGCCTTGGTCGAAGATCCCAACTTGGACAATTACAGCGGGTTCGTGCAAGATTCTGGGGAAGGTCGTTGGACCGTCCAAACTGGCGTCGAAGAGGCCGTACCCGCAGATGTGTTGACGGCAGCACTGTTCCGACGTTTTCGATCACGACAGGACGCGACATTTGCCGACAAGATTCTCAGCGCGATGCGATTGAAGTTTGGCGGGCACCAGGAACCAGGAAAATAAAAGGACTCAGAAGTCAAGCGTCTTTCGCGCCCATACCAGCCCGAAGCACGAGCGAGGATCTGAGCGGAGTTGGCTTTTGCTGCGAAGCAGCCGAAAGCCAACGAAGCGAACAAACAACACTGAGCGGAGTTGGCTTTTGCTGCGAAGCAGCCGAAAGCCAACGAAGCGAACAAACA
>CAYYUU010000993.1:0-3300 GCA_964474955.1 uncultured Alcaligenaceae bacterium
AGCGACGAAAATCTGAAGCGGGCCTTTGAACTCCACTACAAGGAGACCCAAAATCAGGTAAAGAGGCTCGAATCCATTTTTAGCAAGTTGGAGTTCAGCCCTTCTGGTCATAGATGTGTCGCCATGGCCGGTTTGATCGAAGAGGCCGAGGAAATCATCAAGGAAGTGGAAGAGGAAGCCGTTCGCGACGCCGGTTTGGTGGCTGCGGCCCACCGCATCGAACATTACGAAATGGCAGGGTATGGAACGGCAAGAGCCTACGCCGAAAAGTTGGGAGATTACGAGGCAGCCGATTTGCTCGACGAGACGCTCTTGGAGGAGTCCCACGCCGACCACAAATTGAGTCGATTGGCCCTCCGGAGTCTCAATTTTCAAGCTTTGGTGCAGAATCGAGACTGAGTCGGCAACGGAACACGACGTCCGGATCAAGAAGTGTTGCATTGTTGGTGGCACGTCCCAGGCAAGACTTCTGAAGTGCGCGAGAAATTTCTTGATCCGGACGCCCGAACGAAAGGCCACTATGCCGATTGCATTCGCCCCGCTGGTCTGAACATGGCCATCGACACTCATCAGAAAATCCGGTTCTAAACCGCGAGCCATTCCGCCTCAATTCTCTGACGATTGCCGCTCCATCGCCGATTCGAGTCTCTCCACCATCGTCTCGGCCTCCTCCGCAACGTAGAACAAATCGCGATATTCCGGTTTGACGAATCCGTCATGGATCATCCTTTCGACCCAATGCAGCATGGGATCAAAATAACCTTGGATATTCAGTATCCCGATGGGCTTGGCGTGGATGTCGAGCTGTCGCCAGGTGATGATTTCGAACAGTTCGTCCCCTGTGCCGAATCCTCCGGGCATGGCAATGAAGGCATCGGACAGGTCGTTCATCAGCGCCTTGCGTTGGTGCATGGATTCGACCACGTACAGTTCCGTCGATCCCGTGTGTGCTAGTTCTTTATCCTTGAGAGCTTGAGGAATCACGCCGAGGACTCTTCCGCCAGTCGCCAAAACACTATCGGCAACGACGCCCATCAAACCAACGTGTCCGCCGCCAAAGACCAATTCGAGTCTTCGCGAAACGAGGATTCGCCCGAGTTGGGTCGCCGCTTCGGCGTAAATGGGATTCGTGCCGGTCTTGGATCCGCAGAAAACGCAAACTCGTTTCACGTCATACCTCGTGTTTCTTTGTGGGGAGTTTTCATT
Organism: uncultured Alcaligenaceae bacterium; assembly: GCA_964474955.1. Taxonomy (GTDB): domain Bacteria; phylum Planctomycetota; class Planctomycetia; order Gemmatales; family Gemmataceae; genus CAYRFQ01. The sequence goes on from CAYYUU010000993.1 coordinate 1,207, forward strand.
TCTTGCCCGAAGCGATATTTGGGATTCGCGAGGGGCGTGTATCATGAAAGCTGAATCAGGTCTCGAAAATTCCAATCCTATCAAACCCAGAAAAGAGATGAACGGCGATCACGACTACATTCTGTTGTTGATTGAACATCATAGCGGCGAGTGCGTTATCTTGATCTTGGCTGTGTTGACAGTGGTGACGATGTTCGTCCTCATCCCACAGGTCATACGGTCCCATTCGCGCCGAGTAGAGATGACCCACAAGGAGCACATGAAGGCCCTGGAACAGGGCATGGAAGTTGCGCCGACGGACGATTCGATGCGGGCCGCTGGGCGAGCGACCATGCTCGTGCCAATGGTTGTGGTAATTGCGGCGGGCGTCGTGACGTGCTTCGTCGTCGCCAACAAGACCGAGAATATCTTTGGCGTCACGCTCACGATTTGGTCCGTGGCGGGCGTCGTGAGTCTCGCCGCAATCACTGGTGGGGTCGCCTTGATCGGACGACTGGCTCAACTTCGCGCCGGGCATGACGACGAAGAATTGCCTGAGAACCCCCTTGAGGGGTGATCGACAGACGACTGAATTCGTGCGGATTTGAGGAAGTTGCTTTTCGCTCAAGGGGCGAAACGGGTGTTGAACTCAAGCGAAGCAGCAACGCAAAGTCTCTGCGTGTCCATTTCGTAGGCACTCGCGAGCCGCGAGTGCTTTGGCTTGTCTGAGTTTCCTCGTACCCCGCCTCGCCCTCCAAAGCCCTGGAAATCTATCCTCCCAATTTCGCCTCTTGGGCGAAAAATTGTCCAAATTCCACTCGCTTTGCGGATGCAAGATGTCAGACCTCGGCGACATAACTCTGTTGTTACGACAGGCGGATGAAGGAGACCATGATGCCGCCGATGCCCTCTTTCGCCTCGTCGAAGAAGAGTTGAAGGCCATAGTCAAACGGCGAAAGGCGATGTCCCGTCCGGGTGACGACCAGGCCACCACGGCGTTGGTGGACGATGCGTTCCTCGGGCTCGTGGGCCAGAACGTCACGGTTTGGCAATCGGGGGATCGTCGGAAGTTCTATGGCTACATCTCACGCCAGGTGCACGACCGACTGATCGATGCTGCGAGGGCCCAACTGGCCCAAAAACGCGGCGGTGGAAGGCGGCCCGCGCGTCTCGAAGATGCCGGCGTGCTGGAAGACAAACAGGAGGGTTTGGCCAGTTCCACCTTCTTGCTCGACCTGAAGGACGCACTCGAACGCTTTCAAGAATTTGCGCCGGAGGAAGCGGAATGTTTTCGAATCCGTTACTTCCTCGGCAGCACCGTCCAGGAAGTTGCGGAACTGCTTGACTTGACGGCTCCACAGGTCAAACACCGGATTAACATGGCGCGGATGTGGTTGAAGAAAGAATTGGGAGACTACGACCTTGAAACCTGAACTGTGGCAAAGAGTCAGTGACGTCATGGAGAAGGTCCTGGGCCTTTCGAACGAAGAGCGAGCCGTATATCTTGCTCGACTCAAGGACACCGACCGCGAAATCTTCACGGAAGTCCAGGCATTGCTATCGGGCGAAGGCGAGAGGACCGATGGTGCGTTCGGTCGACCACCCAGCGATTTGCTCGACCAGGTTGCGAGGGAGACGACCGATCCGGAGTCTCCGGAGCAACCGCGCGACACGCGCGCACCTTCTCCCTGGCCGAAGAAGATCGGTTCGTACGTTATCGATGGTCTTGTGGCCAAAGGCGGGATGGGTGCGGTGTTGCGTGGTTACGATGCCGACTTCGACCGGACGCTTGCGATCAAGATCACGCTCGACAAAGGAGCCGGGAACCAGGAGGTCGAGCGTCGGTTCTTGAAGGAAGCTCAGATTACGGGGAAACTCCAACACCCCGGCATTCCTCCCGTCCATGAACTGGGCAAACTCGAAGATGGTCGTCCCTACTTCGCCATGAAGCTCATCAAGGGACAAACATTGCGGGATTTGCTTGCCAAACGAGAGAACCCCAATGACGGTTTGAAAGGTCACCTCGACGTGTTCGAGCAAATCTGCCAGACGGTGGCTTACGCACACACCCGGAGCATCATCCACCGCGACCTCAAGCCGCTCACCGTGATGGTC
>CAYYUU010000994.1:0-3291 GCA_964474955.1 uncultured Alcaligenaceae bacterium
ACCCAACGGAACGTCTGGACGCGCGAACCGACAGAGCACCAATATTCCAACACGTCTAGGTTCATCTCGTTGATGGCAACGTCACAAAGCCAACGAAAATCATATTGGGTGTATCTTCGTAGATAGCTTGGAGGAAAATGTGTTCTTGGCTCACAGCGACGGAGACTCCGAAGAAAAGCAGAATGCAGAAATGTGGGCGATTTGTTGCATCGTCCCAAACAAACTCGGTCTGTCAAGGACAGCTGCTGCGATGACAGCAACGACCGTCCACAAAATCACATTCTGGAATGATTACTTCTTCGAAATCTCCTTTTCCTCCCGATACAAAATCGTCCATTCGTCGTTCGTAGCTCGCTGCCAACGGCGGAGCTCCGAAGCCAATTCCGCCCGGACTTTGGCGTACTTCGGATTGTCCGCAAGATTCTTCAATTCTTTTGGGTCCTTGACCATGTCATAAAGTTCGTACTTGGGCCGATGTAAATACGCCTCGACGCTCTTGACACCCATCTTCTTGTCGCCGCGTTTCAAGATGCCCTGCCACGTCGGGCTCGCCCACAAGTCCGACGCGAACGGATAGTCCAGTTTATGGGCGAAGTTGACGAGCAGTTTATATTTCCGAGTCCGGATGAATCGCATCGGATAGTACATCGTAATCTCATGAAACTGGTGCGACCCGAACACCCGATCCCAACCTTTCGGATTCGTCTGATCGAGGATCGGCAAGAACGATCGCCCCGGGAGTTTCATCTTGCGTCGTCCTGCTTTATAGACCGGAGTCTTCCCACCGCACCAATCCAGAATCGTCGGGCATAGGTCCACGTAACTCACCAGAGCGTTGTTCTTGTGGCCCTGTTTGTGACCGGGAGCGGACACGATCAACGGCAGATGAACGCCCGGTTCATAAAGGGTCGTCTTGGCTCCCGGAAACGGAATCCCGTTGTCGCTGATGAAGATCACCATCGTGTCTTCGAGATGCCCCGATTGTTGCAAGATTTCCATCAAAAGTCCGACGCCGCGATCGAGCCGCGAACACGCCTGATAGTATTTAGCAATTTCTTCTCGCACTTCCGGACGGTCGGGCAAGTAATAGGGCACCTTCACGTCCTTGGGGTCGTACTTCACTTCCTTCGGATTATCCTTGAACGGTTCGTTGCCGAAACCTTTCCTGGCTCGGTGGGGGTCACTCGTCGAATACACGAGGAAGAACGGCTTCTTTTTGATGTTGGCCTCGCGAATGAAAGTGCGAGCGTGGTTGGCCATCGCAACCGGATCGCGGTTCCCCTTGGTCCCCTTGCTGGTGAGCGTGTGGAACGGAAACTTGTCCGGCGGGGCGACATGGAACTTGCCGATGAGTCCCGTCAAGTAACCCAACCGATTGAGCAACAGCGGCAGGCTCTTGACCCACGGATGAACAGACTGGGCGTGGTTCGCGTGGGCGTGTCCGAACTGGCCGTTTTGGTGTGTGTACAAGCCCGTCAAGATGGAGGCGCGGCTCGCGCTGCATGACGCGACCGTGGAATACGCATTGGTGAAGACGATTCCGTTCTTCGCGAGCTTGTTCAAGTTGGGAACCTTGATCACCTTATTGCCATAGCACTCCATGTCCAAGCCCATGTCATCGACGATGATCAGCAAAACATTCTTCTTAGTTTTCGGTTGTTGGGCGGACACAAGCTGGGGTGCAAGTAGACAGCACATCAGGGCTGCCACGATTGTCGAAAACAATCGCATGAAGTACCTCCTGGTGTTTCCCCTGCGGCCCTTGCGACGAACGTATCTTGCCAGAGCCAGTTCGGGGGTTAGGTAAAAGTAAATTAGTGGCACGGGGACTCCTTTGGATGTTGGAATCTGATTTGGGCCGAGTTTGTTCGTAGGACAGGTTTGTAACCTGTCCTACGAACACAATTCCAATATCCAAGGGACCCGGGGCGCACGACTGCGATACGATCACGTCACCGTATCTGCTGGATTTGTGAGACGCAAGGAAAACACCCGGTAGGAGACCGGAGAAATGAGAACCGCCTCGTTCTCTGCCAACTCTTGCTTGCTGAGTTGGCATGGAACGAGGCGGTGTAGCTGTTGAACAGTTCGTCACATCGTCAACGAACACTGAGGAACGGTTGAGCCCATTCCCCCGTCCGGGATTACAGGTCGGAGAGATTCACGTCGCCTTCTCCCGCGTTGAATCCAGTGACGTTGTCACCTGCAGGATCAAAGAACCCGCTTCCGACGGTGAAGGAAAGCAAGTCCGCGCCCGCGCCACCGCTGATTTCATCCCGAGCGGTATCCTCGGTGATGGCCATCTGGAACGCGGCGAGCAGGGCACTGGAATCAAGATCCCCGTCGGCGGACCAATCGGCGAGTAACGCGTAGAATTGCTCGGTGGTGAAATTGGTCACAATCGCGCCGACGAGGATGTCTCTCCCCGAACCGCCGGTCAAGTTGTCCCTTCCAGCACCTCCAACCAGCACGTCGTTGCCACTGTTGGTGATGATTCGGTCGACCCCGCCTCCACCAAAGACCATGTCGTTCCCGCCCCCAGTGTATACGTAGTCGTTACCGTCGCCTGCCTGGACGAGGATGTCGAGGGAGACGCTTGAACCCACCTGGAACGTATCGTTTCCGTCGAAGAGTGCGACAGCCATGGCTGCGTTGCCGGAAAGTTTGAACTCATCGTCGCCGGTTTCAGCATTTGTAACCGCCACGTTGCTAAATTCTACTTCCAGGCTCATTGGGTTTGCAACGCTGCCCAACGTAACGACGTCCCGGCCCATGGTCCCGGCGACAAAGAGCGTGGTATCATTCCCCGTCACGGCCGTGTTCATCGGGATGGTACTTCCGTCTTCGAGTTCGACCGTCACAGGAATGTCGACCACAACCGCTTCGCGATAGTTCCCGTTGAACAGGATGATGCGTCCATTGGGTGCCACTCCGTTGGTGGCGTCGGTGATGTTATCGAAGGCATTGAACCCGAACGACATATCGATCCCATCACTCGGATTTGGGTCTTCGCCATCGGCAGTGCCCGCGTAGTCGTCGTCGACATAAACGACCGAAGGCAGAGTGGTGACGACGATTTCGAACGTCTGCGTCGGACTGGTGTTGACTCCACCGTTGTCGGTCCCCCCGTTGTCCACGAGTTGCACGTCGACCGTGATCGTTCCAGACGTGGCCATCTCGTCCAACGTGAACGTGAGTTCGCCCGTCATGGCGTCGATGGCGGGGCCAGCCGAGAATGCACTTGGGTTGCTCGGGGTCAAGACGAAGTTCAGCGTTTGTCCGGATTCGTTG
>CAYYUU010000995.1:0-3287 GCA_964474955.1 uncultured Alcaligenaceae bacterium
AGCAAGATCCTTGCGGTTCGGCTCGTCGTGGCTTTCGTCAAGGCTTCCGTGGCCAAGACCTCATATTCATCCTTCGTCGATTGCCGATACAATTCTTGCCACGAACAGACCGACACGCCGTGCTGGACCATCACTTCTTCCAACATCGCGACGACTTGTTGCCCGCCATGGCAATGAATTTCGAACCAGGGAATCGGAGTCGTTCGACGAAGTGAAAGAACGACCTCGTCGGTCGCCGAAGAAGGGTCTCCGAAATTTCCGAACCAAAACTCTCCTGGTTCGCCGTGATTTCGGAGATATGAAAAGAAATCCGCAAGCGACTTGGAAGTGCGCGCCGGACGAAAAGTCGCTCGCAACACATCCCAGGCATCCGGACCTCGCAAGGCGAGCGTCGCAATTGCCCCGGTGCCAGGGGGAGTCAATCGAGCTAGATACGTCGAGGAGTTCATGCAACGCTCAATCGAATGCCTTCCAACGTCATCTCGGGCCACAACCGAAATTCAACGGTGAGACGTGTGGCCAACAATTCTGCATCCCCGCCGGTCAGGAAAACGTCGAGGTTTGCTCCGCGCTCGTCGCGGAAGCCTAGCAACAAGCGTTCGATTCCGCCGACTATCGTCCAGAAGATGCCAACCCGCATGGCATCGAGTGTATCCGGCCCAACGCTTGGTGGCGGCGTTTCGATCGTCACCAACGGAAGTAACGCGGTGTAGTCATTCAACGATTTCGCCATCAACCGAAAGCCGGGAAAAATCGCGCCCCCAGCGAAAACCCCTTCGCGATCTAGAAAGTCAACCGTCACCGCAGACCCCGCATCGATCATGGCGGCAGGAACTCCCGAGTGTCGGTTTCCATTCGCAGCCACGGCATCCAACAAGCGATCAATGCCAACGTATTCGGGATGCTCAAGGTGCGTCCGGATCGGCAACTCCTCCGGTTCGCGAAGGACGCGGACTTGCTCCCCGAGTTCTTCGAGCCAGGCCGCGAACCGATCACGATTCGGAGGATGCACTCCCGCGACGACCCAATGCGAACCCGGCGGGACGTTCCAGGCGAGTCGTTGTTGCTGCCAATCGTCCGCGTCGACCGAAGACAAACGAACGACTTCGGCCACCCGGTCGGTTTCGCATCGTCCCCACTTGATCCGGGAGTTCCCAACGTCCACGACGACCTGCGGTTGCACGGGTATTCCTTTCAGGAGGCGGATAAATCAGGTCGCATTTGGAGTGTCATATTTCGCTCCGCGAAAGGATGCCGGTAAAAACGGTTCTTTAGCGGAGCGAAAAACGACACTCTCCGAAACGCAACTCGTATCTATCCGTCCGCCTCTCGCGACAACTCGGCCAGGCGATTGACAACGGCCCCCAACAACTGCGAAAGCCCCTGGCCCGTGACCGCCGAGATGCCGAACACATGTAGGTCGAGTCGTTCCTCCAGACGCTGCCGCTGTTCTTCGGCACCGGGCAATTCCGATTTGCTGACCGCCACGAGTTCCGGTTTTTTCGTGAGTTCCCCACTGTATGATTCGAGTTCTTTTCGAATCGCAAAATAATTTTCGAGCGGATCTGAGTCATCGAGCGGACACGGTTCGACGAGGTGGATGAGGACTCGGGTTCGCTCGACGTGCCGCAAGAATTCGTGGCCCAACCCGACGCCTTCGTGGGCCCCTTCGATCAAACCCGGCAAGTCCGCCAGAACGAAACGTTGGTCGTCTCCGAAAGTGACGATTCCCAGGTTCGGATGTTTCGTCGTAAACGGATAATCGGCGATCTCCGGGCGTGCGTGAGACAGACGACTGAGCAAAGTCGACTTGCCGGCGTTCGGGAAGCCGACGAGGCCGACGTCAGCAATGACTTTCAACTCCAGGACCAACCAGCGTTCTTCGCCCGGCGTTCCCGGTTCGAATTGCCGCGGGGCTCGGTTCGTCGCGCTGGCAAACGCAGTATTTCCACGTCCTCCTTTGCCGCCGCGACCGACCACCACTTCGGCATGGGGTTCGACGAGGTCTCGCAAAACGTGCCCGCGATCCCGATCGCGAATGATCGTTCCCGGAGGCACCGGAATGATCAAATCTTCCCCGTTTTTCCCGTGACGATTATTCGTCCCACCCGCTCCGCCTTTCTCGGCCCGCCAATGCTTGCGATGGGCCAAGTCCGACAGATTATCGGTTCCTGGAACGGCCCGGACGATGACCGAACCGCCATCACCACCGTCGCCACCATCGGGGCCGCCACGCGGAACATATTTCACGCGCCGGAAGCTGTTCATCCCACGGCCACCGTCACCACCTTTGACGTATATACTCACACGATCCACGAACATGATTGTTGACTCAAGCAGGGAGCCCATGCACTGGGCCATTTTAGTTTCGGAACAGACGTATTATACGCGGTTGAGAATGAACGAGACAGAGTTGCCCGAAATGCTCCGCGTTGTCGTCTTTGATGTCGCTGTATTTTGGAGTGCGGCAGCTTCGCTGCCGCTTTGGTAGTTTTGTCTCGATTCTTGGGGCAGGCAAACTCACCGTTTCCCAGATACCGATCTAACACAACCGTCACTCCATATACTCCTTTGGGTCTTCCAAAGGGGCGTCAAAGTCTTGGAGCCGTGTACGTCACGCCCCCTCGTATCGTGCCGAAGTGTCGTTGGAATTTCGCGGGTCGTGCCAAGTTCGTGAAGGACCCCACGTAGGCCGAAGACGTTTTCCCGGGAAAATCGAATCTCATTCAGTTTACACGGTTTCCTTCGTCGCTTTCTTCTTCGCCGTTTTCTTCTTCGGCTTCGGTTTATCGAGATCGGGGAACGTCGCGAGTTGCAGTGCGAACCGACACCCGGCCTCGAATTCTTTCAAATCCACAAACTCTTTGACGGTATGAATTTCGTGTTGCCCCGCCCCGAACGTCACGGTCGGGACACCATGTTTGAACATCCAGTTCGCATCAAGCCCACCACTCGCCAGAGCCAACTCGGGTTCCATACCCATCGCCTCGGCAGCCGCCACCGCAAGGCGCACAACGGGACTATCTTCCTTCAGTTCGAACGGATAATAATCTCGCGAGGACGTAAACTTCACCTTGGCCGTCTTGCCCTCGTGGTCGGTCACTTGCTTCGCGGCGTTCGTAAACGCTGTCTTGAATGCCTTTGTGATCTCGCCGATGAACCCAGTGTTATGACTTCGGGATTCGCCCTTGATCAAAACGTAGTCGGTCACCACGTTTGTTGCATTGCCGGCGCTGTTGCCGTTGGCGTCTCCATCGCTCCCGACGTTCGAAGTGCCAACCTTACCA
>CAYYUU010000996.1:0-3283 GCA_964474955.1 uncultured Alcaligenaceae bacterium
CACCCCTCACCCGCAGCGTTCCCCGCTTCGCTCAGATCTGTCCCTCTCCCCGCTTCGCTCAGATCTGTCCCTCTCCCCGCTTCGCTCAGATCTGTCCCTCTCCCCGCAAGCGGGGCGAGGGACTTTGAATTGTCCCCAACGCAAGCGTGAACCGCTCTACTGAGCGTGCAAATCGACGAAATCTTTCACGCCGCTGCTGCTCACGTTTGCCGTGAGCGGCGTCTGTTCGACCGTGTTGTAGGTTGTCGCAACGAGAGACATTGGAGCGGAATACTCGTTCTTCGGGTCCGAGGGCTTCGTGGCTACGATCGTGACTTTGTAGTTGCCCGTGGCGACTTGGATCGTGTATTGGCCGTCCTTGATTTCGCCGGAGTATTTCTTCCCGGCCTTGTTTTCTTGAGGGTGGAAGACGATTGAGCCCCTCTCCACGGGAGGCCCTCCTTTCGTCGTCACCTTGCCCGTCATCGTGACGACCGAAGGACCACACCCGACGACAAGGACCAGCAACAGACCCAACACGATGAACCCGACACGTCGGAAGCAAAACTTGAGAGCCATGATTTTCAATACCTTTCGAAGAACATACTTTGATTTGGGTGCAGATATTTGCGGCACTCTGTCGCTGTTGTCGGACAGAGCAGTACAGACGGAGTGAACTCCGACCGATGCGCGCACCTCGATCGGGGTGCAACCCTCGCCAGTTCGGGTTTTCTGTGTGGAGCAAAAACGGTTAAGTGTTGGCCCCTGGGACAAAGCCGTCAACCGTTCGCCGAAACAGTCGGCGAAACAGTCTCCCCAAAGACAGGGCAGAAGTGGATGATGCGGTCTGCCGCTTTCCAATTCCTTCTTATCTCAAACATCGGGTTGTAGGCAGGGTCTCGGAGATGAGAAATTTTTCCCCGGGATGGCCGAACATGAGCAAGGTTTCATCGGCCCAGATTAAGAATAGACGGGGTTCTGAGACGGAGTTTGATGGGACGTGCTGGTGGAAAGATGAAACAAGACCTTGGCGCCTGATCCATGGACCGTTGCTGCCTCTCATCTCGGATTTAGGACCACCGAGCAGGGGCGACTCATTGGACGGTTTTGGAATCTGGCTGAAATGAGACGAAAGAAATGAGACGAAAGCGTTCGTCGAAAAGACGTGTCGTTTTCGGAAAGGCGTCTCTCGTTTGAGGGGGGAAAAACAAATGTCGGCTTGGCATTATCTTTGGAACGCCAAGCCGACATTTGCGAAACCTTCGACAATCGAAGCTCGTTGGATTGGGAAAGGCCCCAGCGAAGTCACTTACTGCAACGAAACGACTTCCCGATTCGCCATGGTCGCGAGACCTCGATAGGTGTTGATGTCGATGGTGTCACTGACAAAGGTGACAGAGCCGTCGGCCATGCAGAAGTTCGCTCCGCCTTCGTGGTAACTATGGAAGGAATAGTTACGGCCCCAATCTCCTCGCCCCCAGATGTTTCCATTGGATTGCCTGAAGTTGAGAGGCTGGGCACAAGTACTAGTCGTGTGGTTGAAGTGCCCCCAGAAGCCGCAGTGGTTGGAGATCCTGTTGGACGATTCTCCGATCATGAAGGTGTTGCTGGTTCCGTCTTCGATCTGCAAAAGGGTGACCTCGTTGGTGTCTCCGTTGATCGTCCCATTGACTTCGATCATCCGGCGATCAAAAATACCGCTGCCTCGGTTCAGCCCGTGATTGCTCCCACCGATGGAGATGTTCACACCACCCCAAGCCCAGTTGGCGCCACTGCAACCCTTGTAGCTGGTGACGGCCGAGTTGTTAAAACCATTCGCCACAGAATTGGAAATCTTTTGGGCCGAATCGGAGGGACAGCGGAACGTCTGAATCACGATCTGGCGAACGGGTCTGCCGTTGACCGAACCATTCATTTGCAGGGCTGCCGCTCCGTTGGCAATTCCTGCCGCTTGATACAGGGCGTCCTGTTCGATGTAGGGCAACGTGTGGGCAAGCCAGCTCCAACCACGACTGCCGGTGTTGTACTGCCCATCATGGTAGGTCGCCGGAAGGCGTTGCTGGACGTCATGGAAACTGTGGCAGGCGACACCGAGTTGCTTAAGGTTGTTTGTGCACGAAGCTCTCGCGGCCGCAGCGCGGACCTTCTGCACGGCAGGCAGAAGCAGACCAATCAGGATGGCGATAATGGCAATCACCACGAGCAACTCAATCAGGGTAAATGCGGAACGTCGGACATTCAGTCGAGCCATTGGAGGATTCTCCTGAGAACTGAGTAAATAGAACGAATCGTTAACGACGAGGTAAAAGTTTGAGATCGTAATGGCCTTCCGGAGCACCAGACTTCACTTCCACGGACAAAGGCGTGTACTCCATGTTCGTGTAGTCTTCGGCAACGATGTAAACAGGGGGGGCATATTCATCCGCACCTTTGGCCTTGGGGGCTTCGGCAACGACGGTAACCTTGTACCACCCGGGAGGAGCCCCTGAATTACCATCTGTGTACAAGGTGTAGGTTCCGTCTTCCGAAATTTGCGCTTGGGGGAGGGCGGCACTTGTATTGCCTTTGTCCTTGTCCGGATAAAAGGTCACCGTTCCTGTCTTGAGCGGGTCATCTCCGTTCATGACCTTGCCCTTCACGGGCACATTGTTCCCGCCCAAGCAAGCGCTACAGCACAACAGCAAAGGAGCCAAGAGCAGGAGACGGGGCCACCTTCGAAAAACATACGGCGTCATGGATTCCCTTATGAAAATGAGAGGAGTGAGTACGCTTGGGGGTCAAATCGCATTCCAAGCGGCCAGACATATCGTTTTCGTGTAGCTTTGTGACGTCGCGAACACTGTCAATTGCCGGGCGAAACCACACCAGCATGACGCGAGAGCGGACACGAACCAGGAAGAACAATATGAAGGATAACCTCAAGCCGTGAGCACTTGAGGCAAGATCAAGGACCAATGCTTGTTAAATACATTTCTGAAGATCCAAATCCGACAGAAGTTGGACAGAAGGTAGACAAGTGATTGGAAAGGGAGAAAACGATTGTTTCTCCTTTCGGCGAATCCACTCAAAGTCGGCTCGGGCCAATCGGCTATTGGACTCTTCTGTCAAAGCTGCAGACCTCGGGGCAGATGAATTGTGTGCCTGATACAGCGTCCAATGAGACCGGAATGACAACTGTACTACCGGGGTCGTGTTTTGTTATTAAAGATTTTTAAAGAATAAATAGTACAGGGCGAGCAAATAAGAAAAAAATTTAAAAAAGAAGACAAAACGGTCGTGTTAACACAAACAATTCCAAGAATGA
>CAYYUU010000997.1:0-3274 GCA_964474955.1 uncultured Alcaligenaceae bacterium
GGGATCGTCCGCAGGGTTTACGGAACACAACAAGGCGAGGACGGAGATTCCCGAACTTGTGTATGGCCCGAGCCTGAGTCCGGATGATGACGGGGACGGTTTGCCGAATGACATCGAACTGACAGTTGGGACGTTGATCGACCAAGTCGATTCCGACGGGGACGGGATCCACGACTTCGCCGAGTTGGAACAGGGGCTGAACCCACTCGATGGTCGCGCGTTCCCGACTGGCGTGATTGCTTCCTTGGGACTGCCGGGAGAGGCCCAACAGCTTGTCGTCGAAGGGACCACGGCGTACGTCGCTACGGGTTCGCACGGCTTGGCGATTGTGGATGTTTCAGAGTTTGACAACCCGATTCTCCTTGGGCAGATCGAGCTGAATGGAAACGCCAGTGACGTGGCCGTCGACCCTCGCTTGCAACTCGCTGCTGTGGCTTCCTCTAGTGGGGGACTTCACATCGTAGACGTGTCCGATGCAATGATGCCAGTACGGGTCGAAACCGTTGACATCGTAATCGACCACGTCAAGGTCTACGATGGACTTGCCTATGCGTTTACATCCAATGAAGATTTGGTCGTCGTTGATCTGCTAACCAGAGATGTACTGAGAGAGGTATCACTTCCCGGTTCCAGTAGTGTAACCGAAGTTGCCCAGGAAGGTGACAAACTGTATGCCTATGTGAGCGGGAGTGACACTCTCGTCGTGATCGACCTGGCGAACTCAGCCAACCCGGTTGTCCGTGGCTCCCTTCGGGTTTCTATTGCGTCGTCCGATGTAGGCGTGTTTGCAGGCAATAACGTGGTCTGGCTTGCCGGCAGCGGTCTGCGAACCGTGGACGTCAGCAACCCTACCTCACCGACTTTGATCCAGGGAGCAGACGTTTTCTTCACGGCCCGACGTATTGTGCTAAATGGTTCGGGCCTTGGTCTCCTGACCCCCGATGGTAATTCTTTCATTGGGATATACGACACAAGCGATCCGACCCAAACGGCAAACCAGATTTCCCAGTTACCGCTGTCAACTTCCCCGCGTGACGCCTTCATCGCCAGCGGGTTGCTTTATACGGCCAATGGCTCATCTGGGCTTCAAGTTCTCAACTATCTCTCGTTTGATAATCTCGGACAGGCGCCTCAACTCGGAATTTTGCCGGTGACCGTTGACGTGGATCCAACACGAGAAGGTCGCCAGGTCTTGGAGGGGACCTCCTCGATTCCGATCCAGGTGGATCTCAGCGACGATGTGCAAGTTCGCGACGTGGAGCTTCTTGTCAATGGTGAGGTTGCGCAGACCGACGTATCGTTCCCGTTTGAGTTCTTTGTCGTGGCACCACAATTAGTCGGCGAGAGCGACATGTTCACGGTTCAGGTGCGTGCTCGCGACACCGGAGGTAATGTCGGCCTTTCGGACACGTTGACGTTCGAACTGGTGGCTGACACGATTCCGCCCACTCTGTTGTCAATTGATCCCGCCAATGGAGCGTCTTTTGACGAGGCCGAGTTGCAGCGGACGGTTCGACTTCAGTTTGATAAACCTCTCGCCGAAGAAACAGTAAACACAGACACCTTCCGGCTGGTGGATGAGGAAGGGAACCTGATTCCAGCACAGGACATCCAACTGCGCTCCGGCGGTCGTGAAGTCCAACTCACCTATGACTTGTTTCCAGCAGAGCGGTTGCGATTCATACTCAATAGCACTTCGATCACCGACCGCGCTGGCAATCCTCTTGGTACGGAAAACTTCGTCTCAATGTTTGAAATCTTGGTGGTACCACCCAAGATCGTTTCTATCGATCCGCCATCGAATGGTTCGATCCCCGAGGACGAGTTCCCGAGGACCATCAACATCGCCTTCTCCGAATCGCTCACCCAAGAGTCTCTCGCTGCGGAGAACTTCGAACTGCGGGACGAGCAAGGCAATCTGTTGGTGTTGCAGAGCCTGCAAGCGTTGCAGAACAATTCGCAAGTGGAGTTGACTTATGACCTGTTCCCAACCGGTGAGCTTGAGTTGACCATCAAGGCACAGGATGTCGAGGACTTGTTTGGCAATCCGCTTGAGACTGAAGATGTCATCTCCACGTTCACCGTTGTTCCCGATACAGTCCCCCCCACAATCGGAAGCATCAGCCCACGGGAAGGAACGGAAAGTCCACGAGGACGCCGAACGATTGTCATCGAGTTTTCGGAGGCCATGGACCAGACGACTATCTCCACGGCCACGGTGATGCTGAGTGATGATAATTCGAATCTGGTAACTCTTCAATCGGCACGCTTTTCTTCTGATGAAACAAGGGCAACCTTTGAGTTCGAACCTCTGGAGGTCGGTACTTATCAGATCACAATAGATGCAGAGGCGATCACAGATATTGCCGGAAATCCACTTGGCTCTGAGCCAATTGTGAGCCAGTTTACTGTAGTCGAGGTTCCTGAGACCCCGGCGGTGCTATTCCCCAATCCGTTGTTTTCAGTCCAGCCAGAAGCATCATCCTTCCGAATTGAAGGAGTTACCGCGGGGGACATCAATGGTGACGGCATCGAGGACCTGGCCGTGGCCGTTGATCGTGATTTTTTCGATGATGGTGTCATTGAACTCTATTTGGGCAACGGCAATGGCGGCTACCAGGAAGGTCAGGAGATGGTGCTCCCAGACTTTGACTTAAATGTTGCTAGGGATTTCCTCTTGGAACTGGTTGATCTTAACAATGATTCACACCCGGACATCATTTTCGGGGATTCGCGGAGAGGCTACTATTTCCTCAACAACGGTGATGCAACATTCCAAGACGCCCGCATCTTGCTCGCGTTGAATGGTAATCCTGTGCGGTTCGTCGACCTCGATGGCGACGGCTTTGTTGAGATAATCCAAAGGGGTGATCGAGGTGTTTTTGTTATTTACTATGGAAGCGATGATGGTCCATACAGTCCTGTCTTTGTCGAGAACAGCACCAACGTGCCATTCCAAGATCGAGACCGTTGGACAGTCGCGGTAGGAGACATCAACAACGACGAGATTCCTGATGTCCTCGACGGCGCACTCGGAATGGTTGAAGTGTTCCAAACGAACACAAATCGCAGCTTCACTTCGTTGGGTATCATCCCGGACGGGACACTCGGGGAAGCCGCCGAACTCGTCGATCTCGACGGCGATGGAAACCTCGACTTGGTATCCTTAATCGATGGTGCCAGTTCTATTGCTGTCTTTCTGGGGAACGGCGATGGTACCTTCGGAGCGCGTGCTGAATATGCGACCTTGTATCCCAGTAGTAACAATGGTAAT
>CAYYUU010000998.1:0-3270 GCA_964474955.1 uncultured Alcaligenaceae bacterium
GGCTGGACTTTGTTAGGTGTCGCTGTCGGTATGTGCGAGGGGAGCGCCGCGCGGGCTCTAGGCAAGATCAGTTACGTGACTATCGGTGGGGCCATTGGCGGATTCATCGGTGGATGCCTCTACGGGATGTTTCTCGCCCTCAATGCCGGCCAAGGGGAAGCGTATATCTCTGGGGCATTGGGATTGGTGATCATGGGGGCGTGTATAGGATCTCTGTCGGCGCTGGTTCAAGGAGTGTTTCAGCCCGCTTCGGTCAAGGTGTTGCGTGGATGGCAAGAAGGGCGTGAGTATCCGCTCGACAAAATCGCGTGTCTGCTGGGGCGAGAAGAACAAGCCGACATCGCGTTGTTCCGGGACATGAAAGTCGAAAAGCGACATGCCTTTATTCGTCGTGTGGGCAAGCAATATATATTAGTCAACAATGATGCACCACCGGAAAATACGAAGGTGAATGACGCCCCCGTTCACAACTCCGTCGAACTCAATGATGGGGATAAAATCCAGCTTGGGAACGTCGTGCTGCGGTTCCAAATGCGAGAGGCTCAGGCGCGGCAGCTGCCACGCAAACGAGCAGTGGTCCGGTCGGGATCGTTCGTGGCCGAACAACTTGGGCAAGCACCTCCCCAACCACCGACACCTCCGACGCCGACTTATCAACAAGGTGTGCAACGTCGGCAGTGATATTGACTTCTCGACAAGTGAGGAACCTTGTTACTTCCACTGCTTTCAATATTTGGAGCGATCAGGATGAATCTCAAATCGCCTGCGTTTGCTCCGTCGCGTCTTCACTTTTCAACCAAACCCCAGTCCCCTCTGAAACATCATCAGGATCCAGATCAGACGATATGGTCAGCTTGATTTCTGGGTCCGAGGGATCGTCAGTCGTGTAAATGGTGCCGTCGTCGCGTCGCATCACAGGCACGCCAAATGTTATGAGGGTTGTCTCAAGGACAGTGCCGTCGGGCCGTCGGAGTTCCAGAGGCGAGCCCTGAGTCATGGAGCCGATGCCGGGGCGATCCTGCATTTCACTCGGGCGTATTCCCGGCGAGAGGCGAAGGCCGTTATCCAGTTGTTCGACGGTTGTTACTTTGAGTAGGAATATCATGGTGAGGTCTTCTCAGAATATTGGGTCGCAAGCAGGATACAACTCCCCGTCATATTCGCAAATGAGCCAAAGTTCGAATTCTTCACAATAGTCGCCTTCTTCGCTCATGGCGATGGCCTTGATGTCCGCGAAGACCAAACGCCGAGTTACGTCAACGTCCTCGAATGTTACCTGGACCTTCACGAGTTCCAGACAACGATACGGCACCCACAAACTACATTCCTCAAAGGGCTCAAAGTCCGGAACCTCAACGAACCCGAGACGATCCAAACGATCGAGTTCGGGTTCTCGCCAAGGTTTGAAGTACGGCCAGGGAAAGCCCAATATTTCCTGGATAAATCCTGAACGAGCCTGCCACACCTGATTCCAGAGAGAAAAGAAACAGTGCTCTCCGGATGCCTCAATATTCAATAGCCAGCCATGCATATCAGCCAGGCATATGGCTTCCGTGAAGCTGTAACACTCATCTTCGAATTGAATATAACCGCCTGGTCGAGCCATCGGATCTAATTCGAGTAAAAATCAATGAGGGAAATGTCGAGTCCGACGTAAACAGGTCTCGATGCGAGAATCACGCCACTTCTTTTTCCCAGTGTAGTTCGTGTTGATGCCACAAGTTTTCGACGAAGGGTAATTGACGCTTCTCCATACATTCTGCGGAGTATAACTTTTCCGTCAACCAATAGAGTCCTTGGCGGAGTTCTTCCACAGTCATGTTCTTCGGAAGATAGTTCACATCAAACAGTGTACATAAATCCCATCGGTCGGGATGTATAATTCGGCCTTCGCTCAATAATCGATCGTAGAGCGGAGTGCCGGGGAATGGCGTCAACACAGTGATTTGGACTTCGAAGAGTGGAACGTCGAGGGCGAATTCCAAGACTTCTTCGAATATGTCAGGAGTGTGTCCATCAAGGCCCAATATAAAACAGCCGTTGACAGTTATGCCGTGATCCTGGATTCGGCGGATGGCATCTTTGCAACCGGCCCAACGACGAGCCTTGAAGTTCGTTTTCTCCTCCATGCCTTCGAGAGCGGATTGTTCTGGACTTTCTAAACCGATGAGGACCTGACGGCATTTTGCTTCTCGCATGAGTCCGAGGAGTTCAGGATCGTCGGCCACAGTTATGTCTGTTTCGGTGAACCACTTGAGTTTGAGCGGTATGAGCTGTCGACATAGTTCCTTACTCCAGGCTTTGTCGACGAATGTATTGTCGTCGGCGAATTCGATGAATGGTCGTTTGCGAAAAGTGGTTAATTCCTTGAGGTCGCGGATAATATGTTCGATGGGGCGTTTTCGATAGGCTTGGCGGAGCATCACGGTCGAGGCACAGAAATCACATCGCCACGGACAACCCCGAGACGTCTGGACAGTGAAGCGGTTGTACGGGCGACCTTCCAAGAGATCATATCGAGGCACAGGAAGCGACTTAATGTCCACCAATGGAAACTCCTTGGCGTCCCAAACTCGTTGGGCGTCTCCGGATTCCACGGCCTCGACGAGTCGCGGCCATATGTTTTCGCCTTCTCCGATAAACACATAATCGGCGTGTTCCAGGGCTTCCTCGTGTCGAACCGAAACGTGGAGCCCGCCCATCGCGACTTTGACTCCCTTAGCGCGAAGTCGGTCGGCAATCGCGTACGCTTCGAATACCTGCGCGGAAAATGTGCTGATCGCGACGAGGTCGCACTCGTATAGTTCTTCGGGCTCGCTGCCATCTTCGGGAGCCTCGAAATACTGGAGGTCGTGGCCCTCGGGCGTCACTGCCGCGAGATAGAGCAAGCCCAAGCTCGGGAGTGAGGCGACCACTTTTCCACGTTGGAGCACTCCCGGCATCGTGAGCCCGAGCGCGAGTAAATCCGGATCGTGCGCTCGCAAACCACTCATGGCCAGAAAGCCGATTTTCATGGCAGACCTCTCTCTCAACGAGCTTCGGTTTTCCGTGCGAACGAACTGCACTTCTTATACTTGGGCACCAAGGGCGGAGATATATCACGGCATTTTTGGAGATATTGTGTTCGTTGGGGCATTTTTTTGAGTGAAGCCAAAAGAATGATACCCAACGCGTCCTTTCGCGGAGCGAAAGGCGACACTCCACAACCAAGACGTTGGTCACGGCACACGGAGTGTGCCTACTACTTCTGGTTACGGCACACGGAGTGTG
>CAYYUU010000999.1:0-3265 GCA_964474955.1 uncultured Alcaligenaceae bacterium
TTGGCGACAATTCTGGTAGCTCCGCTGATGAGTTGCTCTGCGCGGTTGCCGGTTTATTTGCTGTTGACTTCGGCGTTTCTGGGGCCGCCGCATTTTCCGTGGTGGGTGCCCGCGATCGTGTTGTTCAGCATGTACATGGTCGGAATCGTAGTGGCTCCGATCGTCGCGTTCGCGTTGAAAGGCACACTGCTCAAAGGCGAGACGCCGCCGTTCGTGATGGAAATGCCATCTTACAAAGTCCCTTCCCTTCGGTCGGTCGTCAACCGAATGGGCCAAGCAGGTTGGTTATTCGTACGACGCGCCGGAACGATCATTTTGGCGAGTATGATTGTGATTTGGGCGTTGCTCTATTTCCCGATGACCAATCCCGACACCGGCGAGTACTACGAAGTGGAAATCGCGAAGCTCGAAGAGTCCATCGAAGGTGATGCGAAAGCGCTTGCTGAACTCAAGGAAGCGAAGACTCTCTCGGACGAACAAGAAGCCACAAAGAAAGAACTGCAGAAGAAGGTCGACCCTGTCCAACACCAAATCAAAGGACTCCAACAACAGTGGAGAACGAATAGCATTCTTGGGCAGGTGGGTAAGGCCGTCGAACCGGTCGTACAGCCGCTGGGTTGGAACTGGGAAATTGGTATGGCGGCGATTGCGAGTTTTCCGGCCCGGGAAGTGTTCGTGGGAACAATGGGAATCATCTACGGCCAAGGCGAAGTCGATGCGGGCGAAGTCGCGGAGAGAGAAGAACTTGGCAACCTCGTTCGCGCCAGAGTTACAAAGCATCCCATTCCGACAGCGTTATCAATCATGGTGTTCTTCGCACTGTGTGCTCAGTGCGTTTCGACTCTCGCGGTGATCAAACGCGAGACGAATAGTTGGTTCTGGCCCGTGTTCACGTTTGTGTATATGACGGTGCTCGCGTATATTGGAGCCTTTGTCGTTTATCAGGTCGGGGCGTTGATCTCGAGTATGGTTACGTGAGATCACGCGCAGAGCATGCGATGCTCGATTGAATACATTCGATGTTCTTACAAGACAGATCCTTCGCTGGCGCTTCAGGCTTGGACAAACGCAAAGACCCAAGACAACCCGCCCCGATTGAGCTATTCCTCGTCCGGCGTCAGCACATCCCAACGAGTTCCATATCGCAGTATGCAATTCGCGAGCGCAGGATTTGCGGCGGCCCATAGGTCGTCGATAAAGATCCAGCGATGGTATTCGTTGCCTCCAACATGCGGACCAAATTGGATCATGTGCTCGGAGATTTGGAGAAGGGCCGGATCAGTTCCATTGGGTGTAATCCTCTCGCCATCGTCCGTGGTCGTTAACTCATCCAGTTGCTCACGCATTTCACGGAGCGACCCTTGCCCGAATCCGTCGGACCAGTAAGTATGTCCTCCGATGTAGAAGATGGGGACGAATTCGCACCGCTCCAACGCCTTCGCAAGTTCAGCGATTCCGGCCCGAGGTTGTCCTTGTTCTTCGAGCCAGTCTGAATAGATTTCCCACACTGCGACATTATCCGGATCTGCAAAGAGCTTCTCAAGGAATCCGGCTTGCGTGTTGTCAGCACCTTCGGGGACGTGCAACAACTGGCTCTTGAGAATGCGAAGTTCCAAAGGCCAGTCTCTGTCGACGACAGGGTTGTGACTCGCAATCCATCGGGCAAGGTCGGGCAATCGAAGCCCTTCAATCTGTCGTGGCGGATCCAGATCCAAACTCCCACTGTCGTACCAACTCAGCATGGCCATCCAAACCGTCCCGAAGTTGTCGGCCTCATCCCAATGGAGTCTCTCGCAGTCAAGAAGCGGAGTGAAACCGCCTTCTGGCAAGATGTCCGTCGGCAATTCCCAACCTTCGTGGAGCAAGAATGTGACGTGATCCCTATGAGTCTGGATATATTCATCGTCGAAGATGTAGTACGCCAACTCTAATTCGTCATCATCCGTGAGAACCTGGATCAAATGTGGTTCACACATCACCTCGCCTTCAACATAGAGATGTGCTTGAAGCGTCTCATCAAGATCGTCATGTGTTTGGGGGACGGGCAAACCCAATTCGGAAATTCGTTGAAAGATGGAGCAGAAACCATAGATGGACGTGCCAATTTCCATATCCACGGCGTCCCATAGATCTTCTTCGGACAACCCAATCCATCTCGTCCAACGGTTCTGGAACCACTCCAACACTGTGGCATCGTCGAACCGCTTGCGATATAGCTCGGTCGGCCCCTGGTACGGAGATCGGTAAACGAAATAAACGCCCATACGCTAATCTCCTAAGATTTGACAATCCCCAGATGTAATATCCGACCACCCGTTTGGTTCACGGGATTCACACTCTTGCCAATAACTATGCCCGATTCGGGTGCCGTATATTCGTGAACTATGTCGCCGAACACATTGGTGAGGTGGGCAACGACCTGTCCTTCGGTCACCATTTCGAGCACGTCCGGAAGGACATCGAGGATGCCACCTCGGTCCGTGTAATCCCATCGAGAACGGGTGCATTCCACGACCTGGAACGTCGGAGGGACGATCTCTCCTTCGAGCATGTCGAGGTGGTAAAACGTGTTGTAGATTCCCTGGAGGGCTGGCACGAGAATGAATTTTTGGAAGACGTGTGGGTCATATAATTCGACCGTGACGGAGGGGATATTGTAATCCGCCAGGACAGGCCGAAGCGTGCCGTCTTTACCGGTTGTGTGGAGAAGGATGTCGGCGTGATGTAAGCGGGCAAGGGAAGCGGTTGGCTCTTTGGCCATGTCGGCCCGGATGTAGTGGCAGTTCGTTCGGCCAGCGCTCGCGGTGTGGTAGTCCAGGTGGTAGTCGAATTTTTTCAGTAACCCATGGAGGAGTCGAAACGCGTAGACTTCGCTTTCGTTGCCGTATTGCTTTCCCGGCATGATCCGGTTCAGGTCGACGTCGTCGGTGAATATCCTCTCGTTTTCGAGGAAACTCGGCACGTTCAAGACGGGAACGCCAACGACTGTCCCCCGAAGTTTTGTCGGATCCAGTTCGCGAAAGAGTTGTTGGATGACAGGAACCCCATTGAGTTCATTCCCATGCAGGGCAGCCGTGATGCCCACGATCGGACGATCGACGTAGCCACGCGCGACGAGCAGGGGAACGAGCACCGGATTGCCCAGCGCTGTCGAGATGATTTGGAGCCAACAGCGACTTATTTGCTCCCGGGCAAAGTCGTTGATATCAAGACCGTCGACGATGGGAATATTGTTCATGAAATCTCTTTCTGCAAATCCGAAAAT
>CAYYUU010001000.1:0-3262 GCA_964474955.1 uncultured Alcaligenaceae bacterium
AGCGAGTGTATTTCCATCGGGACTGAAACTCACAGAGGTGACTTCCCATGTATGTCCTCTGAGAGTGATTTTTTCTTGGCCGGTCTTTACGTCCCAGAGTTTGATGGTTTTGTCTCCACTTGCCGAAGCGAGTGTATTTCCATCGGGACTGAAACTCACAGAGGTGACACCGTTTCCATGTCCTTTCAGAGTGACTTTTTGTTGGCCGGTCTTGAGATCCCAGAGTCTGATGGTATTGTCTTTGCCAGCCGACGCGAGTGTTTTTCCATTGGGACTGAAACTCACAGGGCTACCACCTCCCTCAAGAGTGGCTTTCGCATAGCTTGTCTCCAACCTCCAAAACCTGATAGTCTTGTCTCTACTCGCTGAAGCAAGGAGCTTACCATCAGGACTAATCCTCACGCAGACTACGCCTGATTTATGTCCTTTGAAGGCTGCGGCCTTTTGCCCGGTTCGTAAGTCCCAGAGTTGTATGCAGCCTTCCGAGGACGCGGCAAGGAATTTCCCGTCGGGGGTGAAACTCACCGAACCGTCCCCAGCTGGGTTCCCGGGGAAGATGGCTTTCTGCAAGCGTGTCTTGATGTCCAAGAGTCGAAGAGAATAGTAGCTTGCGGCAGCGAGGGTTTTTCCATCTGGGCTGAAATTCAAAGCCTCATGACCAGTTGTCCCCCATGGAAGGATGGCTTGTTCTTGCCCCGTTTTCACGTCCCAGAGTCTGATGTCCGACCCACTCGAGGAGGCGAGAGTTTTGCCATCGGGGGTGAACTGCACCGAACCGACAGAGCCTCTGTGTCCTCGGAGAGTGGTTTTGACTTGACCAGTCTGGACGTCCCACAGTTTGGCTGTTCGATCGGAGCTAGCCGAAGCCAGTGTCTTTCCATCCGGACTGAAAATCACTGACCAAACATACCAACTGTGTCCTTTGAGAGTCGACTTTTCATTGCCCGTCTTTACGTCCCAAACTTTGATGGTCTTGTCTCGGCTTGCCGAGGCAAGGGTCTTTCCGTCGGGACTGAAACTCACACTCGTGACAGAGGCGGAATGTCCTTTGATCGTAGCTATTGCTCGGCCCGTCTTTATGTCCCAGAGCTTGATCTCGCCAGCTTTGTCCCCAACTCCACTGGCGGAGGCCAAGATTTGGCCATCCGGGCTGAAACTCATCGAATTGACTTTATGGTCATGCCGCAGAACTGTATCCTCAAGCCATTTCAGACACTGCCGCTCGTAGAAACGCCAGATGGCGCAACGCTGATGAATCGGACACAAACGATAGTCGTGGAGATATTCCAGCGCCCGATGTGGGTCCGTTCGATACACAGAGGAGGCCTGATCGAGTATTGAGAGATAGAGCGCGTGCTCGGCTTTGTCGAGCGCCGCAAGTGCCTCCTGTTCGTTTTGGTTAGCTCGCTTGGTCTCGTCCTCGGCCAAATTCTTTTGCTTGAGAGCCACCCTTTTGGCAGCCTCTTTCGCTTTGGCCAGGGCCAAGGCTTCTTTTTCCTTGTCCTTGGCAAATAACTCGTTGGTTTTGGCCTTTCCTTCGGCAATCGTCGCCCGAATCGCCTGCCAGGTACTGATGCCCACCCCTAACACCAACACCAGAAAGACCGCCAACAAAGACGCCGCCACTGCGGTGTTTCGTTTGACCCACTTGACCATCCGCTCACTGCGGCTCACAGGCCTGGCCGTAATTGGCTCGTCGTTCAAATACCGCCTGAGTTCCTCGCCTAATGCCTCCGCGCTGGCATATCTCTGGAGCGACTCCTTCTCCAAACACTTCAAGGCAATCGTATCCAGGTCTTTGGGCACCTTCGGATTGAACTGACTTGGTGGCTTGGGTTCTTCACCAACGACCTGTAAGATCGTGTCCAGGGGACTGCCCGCTTGGAAAGGTGGACGACCCGCAAGACACGCATACAAGATCCCACCCAAAGCGTACACGTCGGCAGCCGGTCCGACTCGTTTGCCTTCTCCGGATGCTTGCTCCGGAGCCATGTAACTGGGGGTTCCCATGATCGCACCCGTTTGCGTTAAACCGCTGCCGCCTTCGACCTTCTTGGCCAGTCCGAAGTCGGTGATCTTGGGGACACCATCGCTGGTCAACAGAACGTTGTCCGGCTTGAGGTCACGATGAACGATGCCCGCCTGATGCGCGGCGTTCATTCCGTGTGCCATCTGCTCGACTAACTCGGCGGCCTCGTTGGCTGGCAAAGGACCATCTTTGAGTTTGGCTCCGAGACTCCCACCTTCGACGAACTCCAGAGCCATGAACGGCAACTTCTGGTGATGTCCGACCTCGAAGACTTGGACAATGTTGGGGTGTTGAAAAGTCGCCACGGCCTCCGCTTCGGCCAAGAAACGGACGATGTCATCGGAACCGGCATGTCCGCCGGAGAGGATCATCTTCAAGGCCACAATTCGGTTGAGCTTGATGTGTCTGGCTTTGTAGACCACACCCATGCCGCCACGCCCGAGGACGGAAAGAATCTCATAGCCTGGGATCTGGATGTGATCCAACGCTTCCTCTGTGGGAGCAGATCCGGGCTCCTTGGGAGGAATCGTGGCGGTGTCCTGGTTTGCATTTGCTGGAGGGAATGTCGCCGGTTCGTCGGCATCGGGAGCCGGAGGAATGGTCACGTCTTCGGGCAACGCCGAGTCGCTCGAAGGCGGGATAGTTGCTAACTCCTCAGGGGGTTCGTCTGGACTTCCGGCCACCTTTCGCATGACTTGGTCGTTGGCGAAAAAGTCTCGCAGGCTATCGGCTAAGTCTGGGTGTTGAGCCAAGAGGACCTCGGGTTCGGGAGCTTGACCGCGTGGCTTCGCGTCGAGGTATTCGGCGATGATTTGGTTGAGGCGCTCGTCGCGGTCGGAGTTCGGGTGTGTGGTCATTATCCCTCCAGTGATGATGGGCGAGAACCAATCGAGATTTCCACGGGAAATCCCATGGTCGTTGTTGGTGGCCTCGTAATGATGGCGGTTGTTCGTTGTCGTGTCTTTTTGGTGTACCTTCGCTGCGTTCGTCACAGCCTCCACCGAACCAGACGCCTCTCCGTTTCTCACTTGGCAGCGGCTCGGCGTTTCGCAGCAGCTTCGGCAAGCACTGCATCGACGTTCCAGAGTTTGACGACACTGTCAGCACCTGCCGAAGCAAGAGTTGTTCCGTCGGGACTGAAACTCAATGAGCCGACAAAGAACTTATGTCCGTAGAACGAAGCAAGAGCCCGAGAAGAGCGAGCCTCGCCGACTTCGTCGGTCCTCAACACCC
>CAYYUU010001001.1:0-3260 GCA_964474955.1 uncultured Alcaligenaceae bacterium
AATGGAGGCTGGTGTGTTTTGGAGTTTGATTAACCGGACGATCTTTTGGGATTTGGTAAAAATCTTTTGCCTGTCGATGATCAGCATCACGGGCATTCTTGTGCTCGCCGTCGTCGTGATGGAGGCCCAAAGTCGCGGCCTTGGCCCCTTCCAGATCGTCGCCATCATACCGCTCGTTATTCCGAGCACGTTCCCCTACACCGTCCCTGCCACGACTCTTTTTGCCACGTGTATCGTCTATGGCCGACTCGCCGCCGATAACGAAATCCTCGCGATCAAGGCCGCCGGGATTAACGTGCTGCACGTCGTTTGGCCAGCCGTCTTCCTTGGCGTGGTGACGAGCATCGCCACCGCCGGGATGTATTATCAGGTCATCCCCAAGACATACCACCGGATGAAAACGTTGTTCTTGAACGACGTCGAGTCCCTACTTTATGGAATGCTCAAACAGCAAGGAAGGGTCGTCCATCCGAAGCTCGATTACGTGCTTTATGTCAAACGAGTTCAGGGCCGGAAACTTGTCCGGGCGTTGTTCATGCACAAGGTCGAGGGAGGCCAAAAATACGACGTCGTGGCCCAGGCCCGCGAAGCCGAACTCATCGTCAACACCCACAAGAAAGTCGTGTTGGTTCACATGAAGGCGTGCCAGATTTCGACGCTCGATAGCGGCGGCAACACGATCGTCGAGGACCAGGTTTTCCAGGTCCACTTTCCCCAAGATTTCACGGCCGATCGCCAGAACCGTCGATCGGACATGGATTGGAAAGAATTGTTCGAACGCAAGGACGAATTGAAAACCAAAATCGAAGACGTCGAACTCCGGATTGCCGAGAAGACCGCCTTGCACTCGCTCAAGCAGGCCCCCGACGCGCTAGACCGCGAACTCCTACCGCTCTTGAACGAGCAACACATGTACCAGCAATATCTGCGGGACGTGGACGCCGAAATTCATCGTCGGCCTGCGTTGGCGTTTGGGTGTTTCTTCTTCGTGTTGGTCGGGTGTCCGGTCGGCATTTGGTTCAGCCGGAGTGATTATTTGAGTGCGTTCGTTACTTGTTTCCTGCCCATCATCATCGTCTATTATCCGTTGCTGTTGTGCGGAGAATATTTGGCGCGGGCGGGAACGGTTGACCCAGCCATGGCGATTTGGAGCGCGAATATTGTGTTGGGCGTCGCTGGGGTGATTCTTTATTGGCGGTTGTTACGACATTAAATTTGTCAGAAGCGAAAGCGAAAGCGAACGTTGGTTCTTGTACAAGCTTGAAGCGCGAGCGAAGGACAAGACGAAGATCCTTCGCTCGGGCTTCAAGCTTGTGGAAAACACCGGGCAATTCCAATCAAATCGACACGCGCAGATCACCGAGGTGAGTTGCTCAAGCAGCTGGCCTTCTATCACATCTTCAGCGCGGTCTCTCCGCAAAACCCCCCTACTATTTGGACAGTTAACGGAACGGAAAAGAAATGATCGTCGATTTCGTAGGTCCACGCGGCTCGCGTAGACCTACGACACAATTTGATATTTCCAAATCGTGAGCCGCTCCATCGGAAATAATACCAACGCAACACGCTCCTGATTAACCAACCCCACTGTTCTGGGGTCTCACCATTAGAAATCATTTTGCGTGCCAGAAAGTGATACGAAGATGTCGCAACCCATAGAATCCGAACAACCGGAACGGCTCAACAAAGTCCTGGCTCATGCTGGGTTCGGCTCCCGTCGACAGGTCGAAGAGTTGATCGTCGCAGGGCGAGTCAGTCTCGAAGGAGAGATTGTCACCGAACTTGGCACGAAAGTCCTTCCGAACCAGAAGCTCACCGTCGATGGCGAACCGGTCAAAAGCGAGAAGCTCACGTACTGGATCGTCAACAAGCCACAGGGATACATTTGTAGCAACTACGATCCGGACGGACGGCCACTCGCCGTCGACCTCGTTCCTCAGGTGACCCAGCGGGTCTACACGGTCGGTCGGCTCGACGAAGGGAGCGAAGGGCTCTTGTTATTGACCAACGACGGTGACATGGCTCACCGCTTAATGCACCCGCGTTTCGGAGTCGAAAAAACCTATATGGTTCAGGTCGCCGGGATTCCGACGCGCGACGACTTGCAAAAACTCTTGACGGGAGTTTGGTTGAGCGACGGGCGTGTAAAAGCTAAAAAAGCCCGGAGAATTAAAATTCAGGGTCAGAGCGCCTGGTTACGCATTGTCCTCAACGAAGGAAAGAATCGTGAGATTCGGCGGATGCTCGCAAAGTTGGATCACAAGGTGATGACCCTGCGCCGAGTGGGAATTGGACCCATCACCCTTGGCAGTTTGGAAACGGGCAAGAGTCGGCGGTTACGCGGTGACGAAATTCAAGCCCTTAAGGAGTTGGCGTTCCGTACGAAAAGTCGAAAGCAGCAGTCGAGCGACAACCGTCGGGCCCCGAGGGCAACGAAACGATGACCAAAGATCCTGGCCAACCCCAGCGATTCTGTCAACGGACGGCACGAGTTCTGGAAAACAGTCCGATGGCCAAACTGACTTATCGGATGACTTTGGAGGTCCCAGAAATCGCAGGAGCGATTCGGCCCGGCCAATTTCTGATGGTCCGCCTTCCAAATCAAACCGACCCGCTCTTGGGTCGGCCGTACGCCCTTTACGATACTGTCCTCGACTCAAATGGCGAAACTTATGGCCTTTCGTTCGTGTACCTCGTCGTCGGCAAGCAAACCCAGCTGTTGACGTCTATCAAAGAAGGGCACGACGTTGAGGTTTGGGGACCGCTCGGCAATGGCTTCGGAGACGTCCCTGTCGGTGGCCACATCGCTTTGGTTGCCGGGGGCATTGGCCAAACGCCTTTCCTCGCATACGTACGTGATCTGCTCGGCGTACGAGGTTACGGAGGCTTCGCGGCGGAACCGAAGGCCATGAAAGTCTCGGTCTATTATGGAGTTCGCGAAGAAGCCCTGCTCGCGGGAGTGGAAGATTTCGAAAACGCAGGAGGGACCGTTCACATCGCGACCAACGACGGCAGCCGCGGTCATCACGGTTTCGTCACCGACCTTTTGGAGGATCATATCCCGACGGCCAACATAGATGGCGTTGTCGGTTGTGGTCCCGATCCCATTCTCCAGGTCTTGTCGCGAATTTGCAAGAGAAGGCTACTCCGGTGTCATGACTCCCTGGAAACTCCAATGGCTTGTGGCGTTGGTATTAGCTTTAGTTGTGTAGCTTCAGTGGCCACTCCCCATGGCCCAGATTACAGTCGAGTATGAGTGG
>CAYYUU010001002.1:0-1319 GCA_964474955.1 uncultured Alcaligenaceae bacterium
CAACAGAGCGCTGATGACCACAGGTGTGGCACCAATTCTCTGGGATGTCACTACAGGAAAAAAGATTCGCGTCTTTGAACCACCTGCGACTTCTTCAATTTCTTCATTAAAACTCGGCGGGTTCTCCCCTAACGGCAAACTTATTGCCCTTGTCTACGGTGGCTTGTGGGATAATGTCGTACGTATTTGGAATGTGCAGACCGGCAGAGAAATCCGTCCCTCTGCCGGTCACATCGACGAGGTGAGCGCTATCACGTATTCCCCCGATGGGAGACTGTTAGCGTCTGGTAGTTATGATCGCACCGTGCGACTTTGGGACCGGAAGACTGGGCGCCAGCTACGATGCCTGAAAGGCCATACGGACTGTATCTTATCTTTAGCTTTCTCGCCCGACGGCAACCAATTGGCGTCCGCAAGCGCAGACGGCGTAATCCGTCTGTGGCGTGTTTCGGATGGTCGAGAACTTGTAAAGTTGAGTCTTACGGGAGTTCGTTCGACCCTGATCAAGTTCGTTTTCGCAGCCAACGGCAAGACTCTATTCGGTTTGGATCGCGCTAGAGGTTACTTTGCCTGGGACGCGAAAACAGGTCGGACGCTCCAACGCAAACAGTTCGGCAAAGACGGAACTCGTTGGCGTGACCTCTCTTCCGACGGTCGGACCGTGCTTGGATATTGGTGGTCCAGGAGTGAGACAGCCGACGAGATGCCCGAATCTCTGAGTGTGTGGAATGTGGCAACAGGACGCTGCGAGAAAACATTTCCCTTGCGACTACCGGTACCGACTGGACTGAATCAAGAGGTGGACGCTGTGATTTCTCCAGACGGACGATTACTCGGCAGTTCAAGTTTTCGTATCACTTCTATCGAATTCAAGGAAAATGAACTCTCCCAATTGCGAATATGGGAACGCCTGTCTGGTCAAGAAATCCTGAGTCTCAAGATTTACCTGGAGGAGATAGCCTTCTCGCCAAAGGGACGATTCTTGGCAGGTGGCGAGGGCTTCGGAATCCTGGGCAGCGTCTATCTTTGGGACACCAGGACAGGAAAACGCGGCCTGAAACTTGGGTTCCACTCCGGCGGGATTCGGTGCCTGGCGTTTGCCCCAGACGGAAAAACAGTCGCTACTGGCGGCAGCGATCGGAGTATTCTCATCTGGGATTGTTCGCGGGCGTTCGCCGACGTGAAACCGCTTCCCAAGCCCTCGGCAAAGCAACTCAACGAACTGTGGAACTCGTTGGCCGACGAAAATGCCAAGGTTGCCAGGAGAGCCATGGCGAAACTTGCGAGGTACCCTCAAACAACAATTACGCTATTCCGCG
>CAYYUU010001002.1:1329-3259 GCA_964474955.1 uncultured Alcaligenaceae bacterium
CCGCGAGCGCTTGAAACCAGTCACTCCTCCAAAGCGCAAACGAGTGGCCGATTTGATTCAAAAGTTATCGAGTCCGCAGTTCAACACGCGAGCAAAAGCCGCTCACACCTTGAGCCTACTGGGCGAGGTTGTCTTGGCAATCTTAACGAAAACACTCGATAGGAAGCTAGATTTGGAAGTTCGTCTACGCATCCAACAAATTATCGCGAAAGCCACCGCGGTTGGCTATCGGAACGTTCGTGCGGTCGAGTTGCTGGAAGAAATCGCAGACAGTGACGCAGTGCGGCTCTTGAAATCCTTGGCAAAAGGGCTTCCCGACTCACGGCTAACATTGGAAGCGAAGGCAGCCGTGGAACGTCTGGAAAAGTAAGCGACCTAATCACAGAGTCCTCAGAAATTACACCACACCACTTCCGTCATTCGCCGTTTGGATTCTCCCCCGGCGGCGTTGTTCGGCAGATCGAACATGTGCCGATTCCAGTCTTTCAACGCCGTGTCGTAAAGACTGGATGGATACCCCGAGAGCATGACTTTTCCCTGACATTGGTTCAGGACCGAAAGCAACTCTTCGTGCTCTTCTTGTGTCATCTCGAACGAATACACTTTCGGAGCCGTTCGGGTCTCGTGGAGATAGGGTGGATCGCAATAGAACAGAGTGGTCGGTGTGTCTTCTCGCTGGATGAAATCAATGGCCGGGAGATTTTCGATAAACACGCGTTGCAACCGAGCGTGGACTTCCGGGAGTCCGTCCACCGCCCCCAACCATTCGGAGACGTTGCCGTTCATCCGCCTCCTGGTTCGATTCCGAGTCACGGACGTGAAGGTGCTCATCATGCCCGAACGACTTTGGCGACAGTTCACAAAAAAGGCAACGGCGTTCGCAACCGGGTCCAGAGAGTCAACGAAGTTGTGAGCATCTTCCCATTCCTGGCGAGCCATGGGGATGGCTTCGACGCGCCGCCGAAATTGGGCGAACTGTTCCGGATCTTGTAACACTCGCCAAAAATTGATCAACTGCGAATTCAGGTCGTTAACGATTTCCGAAACACCTTTATGCGGCTCGACCCACAACGATTCGTCGTCAGGGTCGCGAGCGAACAACACAGCCCCTCCGCCAAAAAATGGCTCGGCATAATGCAGATGTGGCGGCATCAACGCTCGAATTTTCGAAGCCAAATAATACTTCCCACCGTGCCATTTCAGCGGTAACTGCACCGATTCATTCCTCGATCAAACCGACAAGTCAACTCGCGAGTTGTATTGAACTCTCCGGCGAGGATATTAACGCATGGATCAAAACGCCACTACCCGATCTCAGCGGAGGTTCGTCGCGATTTTGGAGTGCGTCGGCTAGACGACGCTTTGGTAGTTCTTGTTTTTGTTTTGGAGTGCGGCAGCGCAGCTGCCGCTTTGGTATTTTGTTTCCTCGCTCGCGCTTCGGGTTGGTATGTTTTGTAGTGCATCGACTCGACGACGCTTTGGTAGTTTTGTTTTTCTCTCTGTTTGTTTTGGAATCCTCCTCCCGCTAGACGCCGCACGCAGTAATACAGTACAACACATAAAACGACGAACCGCTATTGCCCACCTGTCGCGGAGACGCTTGCGAACTCCTCTTGGAGAAACGTTCCGGATGAAATGCTCAGGCCAGATCGTTCTGTGTTTTCTCTTTGTGGCCGCGTCCTATCTCCACGCCCAAGCCCCTGCTCCACCCACGAACCGGCGCTGACCAAAACTCGCATCGAACTTTGGTTGGGCCAGGCCAACGCCAACCCGGATCTCAAGGCCGATACGAAAAAGAAGATCGAGCAGTGGTACAAACAGGCCCTCGACGAGTTGGCTCTCGCGAGCCAGTGGACAGAACGCCAGAAGAAATCCGATGCCCTCAGCAAGTCCACGGCTGAGAGAAGGAGGGCCCTCCAGAAAAATTTGG
>CAYYUU010001003.1:0-3241 GCA_964474955.1 uncultured Alcaligenaceae bacterium
GATGATTTCCGTCTCGTCATCAAGCGACCAACCCAGCCGCCCGAGATAGTTAATCACGGCATCGGGCAGATAGCCAACTTCGCGATAATACCCGACTGTCACCGGATTGAGGTCGTCGCGATTTTCGATGTCTTCGTCCGTGTAGCCGATCTTGTGGAGCATTTCAACGACCTGTTTGGTCATGAATTTTTCGATCCGTCGCTTGCTCAGTTTCTTGTTCGAGTTCGGCTCGTTGACGACCGGCACGTGCGCAAACGCCGGCACAGGATAGCCCAGCGCCTCGTAGATCGGAACTTGGAGTCGCGTATTATCAAGATGTTCGGCAGCCCGGATGACGTGTGTGATCTTCATCTCTGATTCGTCAATGACAGTGGCAAAGTTATATAGCGGAGCACCATTAGCTCGAACGATCACTGGATCACCAATTAACTCTGTTCTCCATTCGACGTTACCGCGGATGAGGTCTTCGATGGCGATGAGCGGTCTGTCGGGAATCTTGAAACATAGGGCGTTGCCGGTTTCGTTGTAGAGTTTGACGTTCTCTTCGGGTGAGTTGTCGCGATTCTTGCCACGGAAGACAAAGTTATCGTTTCCCGCTGCGTCGGAGGCTTTCTTCGCCTCGTCGCGCTCGCTTGAATCGGTGAGCGGATACGCATGACCGGTCTCGAGCAACTTGAGAGCGGCTGCCTTGTACGAGTCGCTCCGCTGAGACTGATAATACGGCCCGTGTGGTCCATCGACCTCTGGCCCTTCGTCCCAATCGATCCCGAGCCAACGAAATCCATCGAGGATCGGTTCGAGCGCCTCAGCCACGTTCCGCTGGGCATCGGTGTCGTCGATGCGAAGGATAAATTGGCCGCCTTTTTGTCGGGCCAAGAGCCAGTTAAACAAGGCCGTACGCACACCACCGATGTGTAGATAGCCAGTGGGGCTCGGAGCAAATCGTGTTCGTATAGTCATGTTCTCTTTACGCAATTGAGAAGACGAATGTTGGTCATGCCACGGACGCACTGATTGTTGTATCCGCTGAAGTAGACACGGCCAAACGAGATGTGGTTCGAGGAGGGTGTAATGGAAGATGGTCTGGCGAGCCTCAACTCGCCAGACCCAAATCCTTTGAACGAGGAACGAACTCGCAAGTCGTGAAGGTCGGTATGCAAATCATTGGCTTTCCGTCTTGCCTCTCACCTTTCCGCTTCTTGGGATGTAGATAAACACCGATTGCTTTCCTCGAACTGACATGGGGCAAGGCAACGCATACCGCTCAGGTGACGTGATTTTCAACTGCTTGTGCTTGCCGTCTTTGGGAGATCGATAGGACAGTACGAGTGTGAATTTCGTATGTGCGAGATCCACACATTTTTTCCCCTCCTGATAATAACGCGCAACGATTTTCGTTTCGGTGCTGTAAAGTTTATGTTTCGGCACGATCTTCCCAACTCCGGGAATGTTCATCGGGAAACCCAACCAAATGTCGAAAACAAGAGTATCCCACTCCGCATATTTGAAATACCGCCCGGCTTTTTCTTGGAGTCCGACTCCTGTCTGAATGACACGGTTTTTCCGAACAAGTTTTTCAAGGATCGCGAGGAAAACAA
The DNA here is from genome assembly GCA_964474955.1 of uncultured Alcaligenaceae bacterium. GTDB lineage: Bacteria > Planctomycetota > Planctomycetia > Gemmatales > Gemmataceae > CAYRFQ01. The sequence goes on from CAYYUU010001003.1 coordinate 1,599, forward strand.
GTTCCTCTTCCGTCATCTGGTCACGGCCTATATTTTTTCGCTTCGTTTGGAGTTGTTTGAGCTTGTCTCCAACGACCCACCGGACCGGCATTTCTGAGTACTGAGTGAGAAGGGGAACAGAGAACATTCCTTTGCGAACACCTCGTTGCCCCAGAGCTGAGCACGGCGTCCAAGACAAGACGAACACGGAAAACAAGAAGAAGGACCAACGTTGATCCCACACCCAAGCCAAGATATCGGGACAGGTTACTCGCTTCATTTCGTTCCCCGAAGATATAATTGTTTCCATACTTGTTGAGTTCGCCTTGCCCCGAATACGTTGCCGCTATTTCTTTTTCTTCTTGTTGCGATTTCTCCACTGGCGCGTATGCGCCAATAACTCCGTAGCCTGTCCCCGATCTCCTTGGGATTCCATCCAGGCCTCCAACCGGCGACGCAAATCCTTTTTCACGTCGGCAAGGTTCGGATCATTGGCAAGGTTCTTCATGTTGTTTCGATTGTCGGTCACGTCGTAGAGTTCTTCGGCAGGACGAATCTCATAACGCCGCACCATCGCTTTGGCGTGTCTGTCTCCCGATTCGGCTTTCTCGACCCACGTCTTCCAAAACTTATTGCGGAACACAATATTCTTGAATTTAGCTTTTGGATCTAGATTTAAGATATAACGATACTTCCGCGAACGGACCGTGCGAATGCCATAACCTTTCGGTCCATTAATAATTCCACGTGACGTTTGTAACCCGTAAACATATTTCTTGTGTCCCTTGGCCTTGCCCAACAGCACGGGCAAGAACGAACGGCCATCGAGCCCTTTGGGCTGCTTCAGTCCGGCAGCTTCCAGAAACGTTGGGACGATGTCTACATATTCGACCATGGCATCGGTCGTCGAATTCGGTTGTACATGTCCCGGCCAACGCACGATCATTCCGCTTGCCAGTCCCATGTCGTAACACGTCCACTTGGCGAACGGAAAACTATTGCCCTGTTCGGAGACGACCATCACCAACGTATTTTCGCTGAGTCCGAGTTCGTCGAGGATTTTCATGCACTGCCCGACTTGCCAGTCATAGTATGTGATCTCGGCGAGGTATCGCGAGAAGTTTTCCCGGGTCACCGGCGTATCCACGAAGTAGGGTGGTAGTTTAAATTTCTTCGGCGGATACTTCGATGGGTCTCCCTTGTTCCACGGCGAATGCGGTTCGTTCGAGCAGGCAAAGAGACAGAACGGCGTCTTCTTGTTCTTGGACTCCTTTAGGAAATGCCGGATCGCCTTGAAGTTCGGATTTCTCCCACCTTTCTTTTTGCGGAACTCTTTATTCTCGTGGATGTACTCGAACGGAAAGGATGTTCGCGGATTAATATGTGTCTTACCAGATAACGCAACCCGATATCCCGCCGCACGGAGATAATGAACCACACTCTTGGTGCCTTCCTTGACAAACGTGTGGTTCGGATGTGCCCCTGACTTCACAGGATATAAGGCCGTATAAATAGCGTGTCGCGTTGGCGAACACATCGGAGCTTGTTGGAAACAAGATGTAAACTTCATGCCCTGTTTGCAGAGATTGTTCATGTTCGGAGTCTTGGCCTGTCCACCATAACACTCCATGTCGTTATATGTACAGACTTCTGCGAATATGAAT
>CAYYUU010001004.1:0-3237 GCA_964474955.1 uncultured Alcaligenaceae bacterium
GTACACAAAAAACACAAAAATACCCAACATCTGATTTTTGTGTTTTTTGTGTACGTGTTTTGGGCCTCGGATTGGAAACAACACCACAAAGGCGTTCTTTCAAAGGAGCGAAAGACGACTCTCCAAAACGCTCCCGCAACCATGACAAGTATTGCTCCGATGGCCCGAGCGATAAGCGATGTTTATTCGTATACTCACGAACTACTTTGATTAGGAATATGCTTCATGATCCGCCCTGTTCTATTGATGTTCGTCATCACACTGTTGCCTCCCTCCACGTTTGCCGATGAGAATTGGCCCCAGTTCCGCGGCAACTCGGGCGCGACCGCACCCGATAATCCGAATCTTCCGTTGCGTTGGGATAGCAAGAAAAACGTCGTCTGGTCCATCGACATCGAAGGGCGGGGTTGGTCGTCGCCGATCGTTTGGGGCGACAAAGTTTTCGTAACCTCGTTCGTCAACAACAACACAGCCAAACCACGCAAGGGTCTCTATATCCAGGACCTCCGGGGGAAAAAACTCAAGGGCGAAACGCTGTGGCTCGTCCACTGTTTTGACTTCAAGACCGGCAAACAACTCTGGAAACGAACTGCCTTCAAGGGCAATGCGAAGACTCCAATTCACATCAAGAACACATACGCCTCCGAAACTCCAATCACGGACGGCGGGCGAGTTTACGCCTACTTCGGCAACCTCGGCCTGTTTTGCTTCGACATGAACGGCAAGAAACTTTGGGAGAAACGCTTCAAGGCGTACCCGATGAAGAGCGGTTGGGGCACCGGTTCGTCTCCGACAATTCACAAAGGAAAAATCTACATCGTCAACGACAACGAGAAAAACTCCTTTCTCGTGGCCATTGACGCGAAAACGGGCAAGGAACTTTGGCGAACGTCTCGCGTCGAAAAGAGCAACTGGGCGACGCCCTATATCTGGGAAAATGAGTTGCGCACGGAGATCATCACGAACGGGAGCGGTAAGGCGCGATCATATGACCTGAACGGCAAACTTCTTTGGGAGTTGGGCGGAATGTCCATCATCACGATCCCAACACCCAGTTCGGCCAACGGCCTGCTCTACATCAGTTCGGGTTACGTACTCTGGCCAAGACGTCCGGTTTATGCCATCAAACCAGGCGCGAGAGGCGACATCACTTTGAAAGGAAAGAAAACCAAGAGTCAACATATAGCCTGGACACAAAAAACTGCCGCGGCATATCATCCGTCACCGGTCGTTTATAAAGGCTATATTTATGTGTTGCTCGACCGCGGCTTTCTTTCGTGCTACGACGCCAAAACCGGAAAGACTATGTACGAGAAAAAAAGGTTGCCCGCCCGAGCGTTTACGGCTTCACCTTGGGCGTATAATGGTCATGTGTTTTGTTTGAGCGAGGACGGAGAAACGTTCGCCATCAAGGCCGGCCCCAAGTTCAAGGGTGTAGCTCGCAACAACCTGGATCAGCAAATGACACTGGCGACACCAGCCGTTGCCAATGGTAGTTTATTTGTTCGTACAAACACAAAGCTCTATCGCATTTCGAAACAGAATGGGAAAGTGGAGCATAAGAAGGAAAAAGGAATAGGGATTAGGGAATAGAAAGACAAACACCGCAATCCGGACACAGATTCATTCCCTTTTTTCCCGCGCCGTCTTGCGTGTCGCACCTTCAACACCCAACGAGTAATATATTCTTGAAGTCCACTTCCCAAATCGATTTTATATCGTTTCCTACGGAGGTAATGTCGTGTTTCCTCAACACCAATCCTCACAAGAGCAGAACCATCAACACAAAGAGGAGTTCCTCCGGGCGTGGGAAAATTGGGACGGAGAACCGCTGCCTGATTTGAAATCCTACTTGCCACAAGATAACACAAGTGTCCGGCAATCGTTGCTCCGAGAACTTATCCGAATCGACCTGGAACAACACTGGAAACGTGGACACCAGGTATATCTGGATTATTATCTCCACAGAGATTTGGGGTTGGGATCTCGCGAGACATTACCGGTCGAGTTCGTGTTGGACGAATATTCTGTCCGGAGCCTACACCTCGACGTCGTAAACCTGCGAGAATATCAAGTGCGATTTCCGAATCAGTTCTCGGAAATGCAACGGCGACTCTCCGAAACCCCATGCGACGTTGAGCCCTCCCGGAAGTCCAGTCCCACAAAGGCTCTCGCTCGAAAACACCCAGCCAACTCGACCAACTTTTTCCCCGATGAGTTCGAGAACCAAGCCGACAACTGGGATTCCGATTTCGAGCTGCCTTTTGACCTCGAAGATCCATACGAAAACGAAGGCACCATCTCACTCGCTTCTCCGCAAGGTCCGCTGCACTCGCTGACTCAACTGGCAAGCGAAGGCCATCACTTCGAAGAACCATCGTCGGAATTTGAACTCACGATCGAAGACGACGAACTCGAAGAGGACTACTTCGAATTACCGTTGGATGAGAGTTTCCCAACAACTCCGGAATCAATCCCACAGATTTTATTGCCCGGCCACGTCGAACAAGCGTGCGAAGTGAACTGGTATTCCGGCACCCAACTCCATGCGGAATGGGAATCCGTACCGCCGACCGATGTACCAAACACTGAGATCCACCAATCGCTTAATTTGGAAGCGGAAACGACCCTGGACACACTTTCCTCAAACGTCTCCGTCGTCCTCGCGGAGCAGACGGACCAAACCAATGAGCCCCCTGCGTCGGATCGCACTCACGAAAGTGATCCGATTTACGAACAGTTTGAACTCGCTCCCCAAAACGATGAACTCGAAGACGCGGAAAACTTCCCGAACGAAGTCACTCAAGGGGCTCTGGCCAATGTTGCAGAATTTGAACCGGAAGAACCGCAGTTGCCTGCGACGACCGACCCCGAAGCGGCGCAGGTTCAAGAAGAACCCACCGAGGTCACGGAAGCCGAGCTTCTTCCTGAAGACCCCGAACCTGAGGTCATCCATAGGACCTCCGAGCCCATCCGAATTCGAGAGGCTCCCACCGCGTTGAACGTGGAAGCTCTCGCTCCCAATCCGGCCAATCCACAGAAGTCTCGCCGAAGCTATCTTGGTTGGATGTTCGTCGGCTTTCTGTTGTGTTTTGGGCTAGGGGTGTTTCTCTTCGCGTATCGAGATCACCTTCTCCCGCTCGGGAACAAACTCTCTGTCCGCGTCACAGCCACACCACCAAACGCCAAGTTATTCGTTGACGGCACGTTCTACGGAGAGACCAATGAGTCGGCAGA
>CAYYUU010001005.1:0-3232 GCA_964474955.1 uncultured Alcaligenaceae bacterium
TGGGAACGTAGTCATAAGGGCTCTTCCAGGCACCATCGGCTTCCTTGTCCGAAAGTTTTTTCCCATCCCAAACTACCTTCCGCATGTATTTGGAAGTCACGCAATAAATCCCGCCTTTATCGTCGACGGAGATGCCATTGTCGACCGCTTCACCTTCCAGGAGAATGTACTTCATGTTCTCAAAGTCGCGATTCATCACCGCAATGATTCCAGGCATCGCAACCGCAAGATAACCATCGTAGGTCATGGCCAGACCGAAGATCCGACTGATACTTTCTCGTTTGGCTTTGGGTAGTCCATCGCGTAGATCGTAGGACTTGACGATCTTGATGGGAGACCGCACGTCATCCTTACGCACGTCACCAACCTTGAAGACAGAAGTGCCCCAACCTGCGTAATAGTAACCATCTTTGTCCATCAACGTGTAAACACCATTACCAAGGGTGGCTGATCGTTGACCCGTCTTCTTGAGAAACCTCTGAAATGGAGGGAGATATTTCTTCTCGTCGCCATTGGCTGCGAGCATTTCCTTCACGATTCCGCGAATCTCAGTCGTGGAGATGGTTTTGTCCTCGTATCCGGGGATCGTGACTTCATCGACCATGTTGAAGGCACCGCCTGTGATGCGGATCTTGCCAATACGATTGCCACCGGAGAAGAAAATGGCACTCTCGCCCTTCGGGTAGCGTCGCTGGACTGTGCCAATGGTGGTGACTCCCGGAAGCCAATCGACCTGCGAGGGCTTAATCTTCCAGTTGCCTTTCCAGACGGATAACGTTGTCGCGTCCGTCTGAGCGGGATCGAAATGCACGGACGGGTACATGCTTTTCGGAATGAGAAACGGATTCGTTGGTGGCATTGCCGGTCGTTCCTGGGAATAGGAACTTCCCGTGACCAACAGATGCACCACACAGATGATGCCCAGAAGATGTCGGTTTGTCGCCCTCGCCGTCCCTTGCTTTCGGGCAACAAGGTATGCAGTCCTTCGACAAAGGTTTTTACACATTGCTTGGCCTTTCTTTGTCTGAGATGTTAGATAGCTGTTCAAGGAAGTGGATGCCAGAGAGAGAAGGCTAACTTCCACTTCCAGAAGTGCTATTTTGCAAACTTGGCGAAATCGACACGTTCGATCACCGGAAGTTGATAAGCGTCCTCATCAAACCAAGCTTTGCCCGGTCCATACATGCGGACATAGGGGAACCAGCCGCGACCTGGAACTGTCTCGACCCAGTTGCTCTCCCAACCCTTTGGCGCCTTGGGACCAGCAAAGATGTAGATCGAACCATCCTTGTTTATCTTCAGATTGGGAGTGGCTCGGGAGCCGATGGTAGCGTTGCGGGTCTTGTTGACAATCAACGTGCGCGATTCGGCGTCGTAAAACACAACGGACCAGAAAAGCTCTGCCGGTGGGGCCGACTTGAATTTCATTACATAAGAACGTTCGCCGTATAGCCGTTGTCCGTTGCTGTCTTCGAAGCGCCCAGCATAAGCCTGCCCTTTTCCAGGAAGCGGGTGGCCCATCCGTGGTGATGAAGTGATGGCTTCGTAAGTAAAACGGGAACGGGGATCAAGCATATCGAAATCACGCGTGCGTTGTGTGTTTTCGAACGCATCAGGCAGCCGTCCGCTGAGTATGTAACGCCAGCCGTCCTTGCGCAAGACCCCTTTCATACGTTCGTTAAAGACGAGGGTTTTTGCTGCCGCCTCACCGGATACGACCCCGGCCATCAGTGCCTTGCGTTGAGCTTTCGTGGGATTGAAGGGTTTGCCGCGTGCGATTCCGAGCGTGTGCGCCCAGTACATGAAGAATCGGTCCCGTTCCGCAACATCCTCTTCTTGCAGAATTTCATGCAGCAGCTTCCAATAGGCCATGCCGCGAGGTGGATAGCCTTGCAGTGGTTTGTTGCCTCCCGGGATCAAATGGAGTTTCGGTTTCTCACCGTCGGAATAGATGCGAACCTTTGCCTGAAGTTTTTCAATGGGTGTCTTGCCCTTAATGCGGATAAACCGCATGAGGATAAAGCTATTACTGGTCTCGGATTTCAGTCTCTTTGCGCCCTTAATGTCCGGAATCCTGTCACGCGGTGTGCGCGGCCCATAAAGCACATAGGTGCCGCCATCACCGGCATTTGTGCTGAAGACACCCAAGTCCGTCAACCCGCGCTGCCAAATGTCTGTCACCAGTCCCACAACGATGCCTGGCGGTATTTTGATGATCGTGGCAGCTTTGTCTAAGTTCACATACGAGGCGAAGTACTCCGACGATTGGTTGATTGTTAGGACGCCGACCCGGTCATCGTAGCTCTTAACGTGTAAGACCGAGTTGTTCTTATATTGTGGATGTTTCTTCATTATCTCCTTGCGCCACTGGATGTTGGAGACAATCGGCAATGACCAGAGATAGAGCTCGGTCGCACGGTGAGCGTCCAGCTTCTCATAGACGGTGGCTGCACTTTTCTTGGTCGGCATACCGTGGTCGAAGGTCAATGTGCCGAACAACGTTTTTTTCTCGCCTTGCCAAACTTCTGGAAGCACGAGATCTTTGAACTTTGCTTCCTTGTTCGTCTGACGAAGTGCTGTTGTACCAGTGCCCTGTAGTTTTGTAGGCGTGTCTTGGTTTGAAGCGAAGATCATGGGCATTAACGAGCCAAGCCTATCCGAACTTGCCAAGTATCCAACTACAAATGCGATTGCCACAAGGGCGAATCCGTAGCTCTTTTTCTTTCGAGACTTCTCGTTTAGTTGACCAAACAACTGCATTACGTTGCTCCTATCATCAAGCTCTTGGAAAAAATGCGTACTTACCATTTTCGCAAGGATGCATACTAAGTTAGTATCCCGTTACTTTGACCCCATTTGCTCGGATTATCTCCAACAAGCGACTTGGCGGATCTCCTTTGTACGCAAAACCAACCGCACCGGCGTCCATCACAACTTGTCGGTTTTCTGCGCGGATGCTCAATCCAACGACCACAATCGGTTGGTCAAAAGATCTGAGTTCCTCAAACAACCTGTCGATTTGCTTCTCTGATGAGTCCCAATCGAGCAGGATAAGATGCGGACGCCTTGCCGTGACGTGCTCCAGGATTTCCGACTCGTTTGCCACGGCACCGACAACTTCCAGATCGGATTGAACCTGGAATAACATGGTCAACGCATCGGTGGTGCTTGAGCCATGCCCAACGAATAGAACGCGAATTCTCTTCTCGGGATCTGTCATGACTGGATGCTA
>CAYYUU010001006.1:0-3229 GCA_964474955.1 uncultured Alcaligenaceae bacterium
CTTGAGTAATGGAAAAGGACTTGCGTCGATTGTTCGTCCTAAAATTTGAAACCTTGATGATGGGCGTCTGTCGTTGTCGAGGTGACGAGCGTACCGAACGGAAACCAGAAAGACTTCATGCTGACCTAACCCCTATCAGCCGTCGGGGAACACGCCTTGCTGTTGGCTCTTGAGGGCCTGGATTCGAGCCCCTTCTTGCAGGACCCGGTCGAGCCAGGCACTGAATTCTTCGCCACTGACGACGCGGGTGACTTGCGGTTCGGATTGGGCCCACGGTCGACCAAATTCCGAAACATACTCGCCGTTTTCCAACACGACCTTGCCCGCGAACACTTTGACGTAGTATTCGAGTTGGTCGCCCTTGCGTAAGGACGTGGTTCGTTTCTTGCCGTCCTTGTCGGTGAGTGCGAATTCCTTCTCGACGGGTAGTGTGCCGAGTTCCAGATGGATACGCCCTCCCCCATACCGTCCGCCCGAGCCTGCCGACCTGTCCCGGTAGAACGGGACGTTGATCTTCCTGTCTTCCACTTCGCGGAACGTCCCGAGAGTGGAATCAAATTTCAAAGCTGGATTCTCGAGGTAACGCAGCCGCTCCAACTCTGAAGGAGTCAAGCCCAGAGGATTGAATTCTTGGAGCTTCTGCTCAATGGCTTTTCGCTCGTCCGAGTCTGCGCCTTGAAGTTGATGTTCTAACTTCTCCAGCTCAAAGGGAGTCAATTCTCTGAGTTTACGGGCGAGGCTACTCAATTCGGTACGACCTAGTTTTTTGAGTTGCTGCTCGAGGCGTTGCTGTTCGGCCTCTCCAACGTCGATGATTCCAAATTCCATGAGTTTCAACTTCAGAATTCGCAGGGCGTTGAGTGTCCTCGAGTCCTCCGCATTTAACTTCTTGCCCCGGAGTTTCGACCACTGCTTCTCAAGTTTCGCGCTAATGCTGGCCTTGAGTTCTGCGCGTTTCTCGGCCCACAACTTTTCGATCAACTTATCTTGGTCTTTGAAATCAAACTCCGGCAACTTGTAAGGGTACCAGGCCCCCTCGAGGAACCGTTCGCTCCCCGATTCCGGGTCCGGCGTCGGTCGGATGATCCGGTAAAACAGAATGGCCGACTGGGCACCAAACGGCGCTTTGTAGGAGTAACTGATTCGAATGTCGTTGCCTTTGCCCTCGGGCACGGGGAGCCCGTCGACTCGATAGAACGATGGCGGTAATTCCATGGTCCCGAAGATGGGCGGGAATTGGGGCGGCAAGAGGGCGACAGTGAGCGGATCTTCCTTGACGAACGAGATACTCCGTCGTGGCAGAGGAATGTTCTCGAAACCGTATTCGTCGACCACCTTGACGCGGTATCCGGTGGCCGTGACGGGCGGATGGAACGTGACTTCGGCACGGCCAATGTCATTCCCGTTGGTGTCCTTTCCGTTGGTGATCTTCATGTCCAATTCGGCCAGTATGATTTCCTCCAAGCTCGGCGTCTCGATCATGTTCTTTCGAGCCTGGTATCCACGAACGGCGACATAAGGGATGAGAGTCCAGGGGCCGGCGGGGCCGATCGACGGGGCCAATCCGAGGACGCGAGTCAAAGGTCGTGGAGTCCCCAGGACCGGTTGCGGTCCGAGAATTTGTAGGGTTGCTTTTTGGATTGGCGTTTGCGTGTGTCCGACGACCTTGGCTTTCGCACGCTCGATCAACATGAGCTTGCCGTATCGTTGGCGCTCCTCGTAGGGCAGAGGTTTTCCGTCCGGCGAAAACCGCAGGCCAAATTCGGGAGGCAAGACGATCCACGCTTCGAGGGGCGAGACGACCGGGCGCGGCTTGAATTCGACGTTCCCCGGTTCTCGCGTCCGGCCAGCCGCGAACCAGCTGTTGGGGTCGTTGATCCAGGCGTTGTATTCGAAGTCGTCGTATTCTCCCGGAATCTCGGCCACGAAAATTCCGTCGCCGGCTTCGTCGGACTTCTCGAAGGCGAGGTCAAATGCCTTACTCTTCTGGTTTTCTGGAGAGATGACGACCAAACCGGTCATCTCCGGATTCCATTTTCCGGTGACTCGAAAGCGGAGTTTCACGTTCTCGCCTTGGGGCCAATACAACTCGTTGGACTGATCGACTTGCACGAGCCGCGGGATTTCCCAATCGAGCATCACTTGACGCCCGAGCAAAATCCCCCACGTTTCCGAGTCCCAGGCGAACAAGCCGACCAGCAGAGCGACCGCAGGAATGGCCGTCGCGAAACTCCAGGGCAAGCGACGACCATCGGCCACTGAGGAGAAATTGAGACCGCGAGTTTGGTGTTCGGCTTCCTTCGTGACTTCCTCGATTAACTCCTGCGACATCCCACGGGTCTTTTCTCGCGAACGGTGGAATTGGATCACCGAGATCAGTCGGTGCTGCAGTTCGGGGTATTTCTCCTCGACTTGCAAAGCCAACTTGTCGTCGGAGACTCCGTAAAACAAAGGGAGCATAACTATGGAGACGAGCAGGAATGCGGCAATGGCGACTTGTACGACAGACAGGCCCAACCGAAGCCCCCAGGGAGTGTCCTGGTAGCGGTCGATGATGTAGTCGGTCACGCAGGCCAACACCAACACGACCAGGACCACGGCCACGAGTCGGCCCAACCCCCAGAAGAAACGCAAGGAGCATTCCCACTGGCGCAGACGGTTGATCTTCGTTCGAATGATGGATGGCAGCATAGGGAAGTATCAACTCAAGTTGGCGAATTTTCGGAGGACCCACTCCGTCGAGATCAGGAGCAGGAAGATCAAGAACGTCAACGGATTCCAAAGGACAATTTCTTGCCGGACGGTAAACTGGCTCATCGTTTCGGGGATGGATTCGGCGAGCGAATGCAAGTCCTCCTCGCGGTAAAACTTTCCACCACTGAGCCGGGCCATTTCTTTGAGGGTGTAGACATCGAACCCGGCCGGTTCCTTCTCGTGTCCCTTGGGGACTTGAACGGCATACGTGAAGACGCCATCCATGCCCGGAACCCGAATCTGAAACACGCCCTGTTGGTCGTTCTCGAGTGGAGCGCGGTACTGGCCTTCGCGTCCGGCAATCTTACGCAAGATGATTTCTCGCGGCGGTTCGTCGGACCCGACCTTCGAAAGCGTGGCCTTGATGGTCTTCTCGGTCCGTGGCTTGAGCTTCTCGTCGAGCAAACGGGCATAGAGTGAACTCGGACGATCGAGAAACGCCTCGGACCTCGCGAGCGCCATTTGGACGCGATTG
>CAYYUU010001007.1:0-3229 GCA_964474955.1 uncultured Alcaligenaceae bacterium
CATTTCTTTGGCCCGTTGGCGTGCATAGGCGAGTTGTTCTTGGGAAATGTTGTATGCCCGTACGTGGACGCCTTATCGACTGGCCATTTGGAGGGACAGAGCTCCCCACCCACATCCGTCTTCTATGACTTTCTGACCCGGACGCAACCGGACTTTGCGAGCGACGTGGTCCATCTTCGCCACCTGGGCCTGCTCCAACCCAGTTTCCGGGCTGGGAAAGTAAGCGCACGTGTAGACCATTTGTTCGTCGAGCCAGAGGCGATAGAAATCATTGCCGATGTCGTAGTGATGATAGATGTTTTCGCGTGTCCCTCGTCGCGTCCATTTCGGCCACCGAAGCCACCCGAACCAACTCTTCGACTGGCTTTGGGGAGTGTGGCAACGGAAGACGGTTTCCAAAAACGCCGCCAGATCGCCCACAACTTCGATCCGACCGGCGCAATACATGTCGCCAAAACCGGGATCGGGATTGAGCACGACGGTGTGAAAGGCGGCTCGGTCCAAAAACCGCACGTGGGCCACAGGTTGGTCGCATTCTCCGAAGAGTTCACCGTTCCAGAGTTCCACTTGGATGGGCGGATTGCCCATCGAATGCAACATTCGTCGCACCAACCAACGGTGGATGGAAAAGACCTTGTTTGGCTTTAGGGGTGCCGGGGCGTTTGTCAGTCCCGGCACCATTGCGTCGCTGGGGGTGGGTGGGGTTTGGAGAGTGCTCATGACAATCCTCGGTTACAGGCAGGATGGGAGACGCGACCACAATTTACACTTTGACCTGGTGGGAGACATCGGCCATCGACCCTTGGGTTTGTTGGGAGTCCTGGGTGGAGGTCAGATTGCGGTTCAGCATGTGGGGTGCCACTGGCCGCAGGTCCCACACCAGACCGACCCAAGACATGCCCTTGAGAATGTAGTACGTGAAGTCGAGTTCCCACCAGAAAAATCCTTGCCGAGCAGAGTTGGGATAATGGTGGTGATTGTTGTGCCAGCCTTCTCCAAACGTCAGGAGGGCGATCCAGAAATTGTTCCGGCTGTTGTCCTTCGTTTCGTACCGCCTGCGACCGACTACGTGTGCCAAAGAGTTCACCTTGTAGGTAGCGTGGTAGACGGCGATGGTGGAGACGAATCCCCAAATGAGAAGCTGCCATCCGTCCGCCTGCCAACTCGGGCAGTAGACCGACAGCAAAGTTCCCGAACTCATCAGGATCGCGGCCAACACAATGGCCGGGACGTAGTGGTAACGGTCCAACCACCGCAGTTCGGGAAACTTGGCGAAATCGGGGACCAACTTCCAGTTCGTCGGGCCAGCATCCGGTGCCAGGAACCAACCCAAATGACTCCACCAAAAGCCAAGCTGCTGTGGCGAGTGCATGTCCTCACTATCGTCCGAATGACTATGATGATGACGATGATGTGCGGCCCACCACAACGGACCTTGCTGAAGGGCCGTGCAACCAAGGGCCGCGAAGAGGAACTGACATACTCGGGACGTCTTGAATGCCCGATGGGAAAAGTATCGATGATAAAAAGCCGTAATGGCAAACATGCGTAGGGCATACAGCAACAGAGCTACGGATAGGGCCGTCCAACTGAAGCCGACCCAGAACACGCCCAGGCACATTAGATGCACCCCAAGGTACGGCGTGGCCCCGACCCAATCGATCTGGGATCGCTTTCTCGGCTCCGGCTTATCGGCGGCCCGGCTCGCGCGAGGGTCAGGTGGGGTATCCAAATCATTCATCGGTTTGTTGTCCTTGTCCAGATATCAAAAAACCTTGGACCATCGGGACCGGGCAGGTGGGATCGCAGGCTTGCCTTCGAGGGCTAGACCAGAGAACCACGGAGAGCCACGTCCAGAGAGCCGCAGGTACGTTCGCTTCCGAAACATCGAAAAACGAGAGTCCACGAGGACCGACGTTCCAAACAACCCGGCCACGAATGTCAGATCACACAGAACGGTGTTTTGAAAAAACGGGAAGGCCGCGACGTAACAGGTCACGAAACCTCCCAGAGTGTGCGGATGCCAAAGCAACCAGGACGCGAAATTCGTCACGACAAAAAATAGAATCGAGCCTGTGAGAGTCACCAGAGCCAGGGGGAGCAGCCTTCGTCGGCTCCCGAGCCAACATCCCAGGAGGACATTGATTGCGAAACTGCCATATACGACGGGCACCAGAATACGAAAACCGAGAATCAAATCGCTCAAAAAGAGGGCGCTGAGAGGAAGCAGGAACGCCAATCGGCGACTTGGAAAACACGCACCGCCAAAGAGTGCGATCGCACCGACCGGGGCAAAATTGGGAGGGTGAGGAACGACTCGCAACGCAGCCGCAAGCACGACCAAACCGGACAGGAGAAGTAGCCTTAAGGAATTGGGACCACGCCCTTCGAATGGGGGAGGAGTGAACTGGTGGGGCATCTACGAGGCAGTCCTTTCCGCCGAATCTGGGAGACGATGGAACCCAGAAGCCGGAATGCCGACAGGATGGATCAACCGCATCACGTTTGCGCGTCGGGGGACGGTCCTGTCGGTGCAGCGGCCTGGTTCCGAGGCAAGACAACACCAATCCAACAGGCAGGTCTTCTGACTTACGGGTCCTGGCGAGGTCGAGGCAACCTTCCCACGAGTTGTCTCGTAGTGGCCATTCTCTCCGGTTCCGAGAGCGCCTGAACTTCTCCCCGAATACAGCAGCGGCCCTGTGCCGGATTCTCACCGGCTTCCCTTTTCATCTTGGCCAAGACTCATCTTGGCCAAGAACCTGTCAGAGTACGCAACGATTATCCAAAATTCGAGTGCTTCACGGTGCCCCTCGTGACGAGATACACCGTTGCTTTTCCAGCACAAGGCAAAGCCAAACGAAACAATACGCCTTGTTGTACGAACGACCATTTCGGTGTCAAGTAAATACTGCGGAATCGCCTTTACCGATCGTGGTCGTCACACATCCAGATCCTCGAAACAGACGCAGGCCGGGAGGACGGCCCAGGCGAGTTGCTGACGAATGTGGTTGTGTTTCGTTACTCGTTAAGATCGGATTGATCTCTGGCGTCGGTAGAAATTGCACAAAGATGTCGTGATCGCTCCCTCGAAGACGTTCCATGACCTCGCGGCACCGACCCGGATTGGGAAAAAAGGCGTTCGTACAAATGATATATATAGGAATCACCCGATGTCGACGCAATCGCCTTCATCACTCGTCCAAGTGAGCCATGAACAACTCGGCAGTGC
>CAYYUU010001008.1:0-3228 GCA_964474955.1 uncultured Alcaligenaceae bacterium
AGCGAGATACGACTGGGCTAATTGTGGCCAATTTCCCGGACGAAAAACTATGCCGAGAATCACTGCCAACGAACCACCATTAGGTGATCCCCCTCTCGCAGAAATCAATCCCTGGCCGAAGAGACACACTCTTCGGTTTTGAAGACGACTTGTCTTAATGAACATGAAGAGACAAGCAACAAACAACAACCCGAACAGTGGGCCGCAAATGAAAACAATCTGCCAAGCTGAGGCCTTCTCCTCTGGAGTTTGTGCTCGAGCCAGGCACCAAGCCGGAACCCCAACCGCAAGGACGATAAAGAGCACCCGGCCATATGTACCCGAGGAGGTCGCTTCTGTGGTGCTTGGATTTCCAACACACGGCGTATTGCTCGCGAAAGCTTCCGAGGGATTCGCCTGCCGTGCGGATTTCTGGTGGGAGTTGATCTTCGTTCATCGGCTCCCTCATCTCAAATTGGATTGCGAGTGTCCGAGTGTTATCCTCGTAACTTCGCGCTTATCCGCCCTCGAATCGCAATCGCCACGATGTTCAACAACAATACCAACACGATGAGCGTCGCGACCATGCCGTATTGTTGGTGTGGGACCATTGCGGCGACTCGGTCGGAAACGGCCATGTCGTAACTCGAATACGAAAGCATCCGGGTCGATTGCCAAAGCAGGTCCGGTTCGGTTAATTCGAGTGCTGGTCCGACGGCGACCGCTCCGGTGAACAAAATGGGTGCCGTTTCGCCCGCGGCACGGCCGATGCTCAAAATCACGCCTGTTAAAATCCCCGGCAAAGCTGCCGGAAATTGGGCCGTCAAAAAGCACCACAACCGACTCGCTCCCAACGCGAGTGCGGCTTCCTTGTAATTCTGCGGGACTGCGCGAATAGCTTCTTCGCTGGCACGGATGATGACCGGCAGAATCAAAACGGCAAGGGTCAATGCCGCGGATAATATGCACGGTTGGGCCGTGACGTAGTACACGAAGAATGCGAGCCCGAAGAGCCCGAACACAATGCTCGGCACTCCGGCGAGTGTGTTAATGCACATCCGCAGTAACTTGAAGAAGATATTTTGGCTCGCGACTTCCGTCAGAAATGCCGCCGAGACGACACCGATGGGAAATGCAATGAGGACCGCCAAAAGCGTGACGATAAGCGTGCCTAACACTTCCGGACCGACGCCGCCGAAGTAATGCCCGGGAATGCTGTCGTCGAGGAAGTAATTCCAGTAATACGTTTGCTCGGGGCGTAACATGTCGTCGAGATTGTTCTCGACCAACGGGAACAACGCCTCCAACGAAGTGCCTTTGAATTTCTCTTGACGAGGGACACGTTTTTTGACAAGCAGTTTCCCTTTGCCGGGCGAAACCCATTGCTCATCGTAAAGAAAATCGTCGAGTGCTTTGCTGGCCAAATCCATCCGGGTGGCACCATACTGATTCATGGCCAAGTTTGGTTTTGGTTCGCCGGGGTAGGGACCGAATAATTTTTTCAGAGCGGTGCGAAGTTCCTGGTAGTCCTCGACGGGCACGCGCTTCATCAGCTTCTTGTAGCGGTGAGCGAGTTCGAAGAATTGGTGCGCGTCGGTCCCATCGAAACGCTTGTCCTTTTCGTGGGGCAGGACGAGTTCGAGAACTTTACGTTTCTCTTCTTCGTCCTTCGACCGGAAGACATCTCGCAGGTCGTTGCGAATGGTCTTCGCGATCTTCCTCACGGCGTATTTGACTTTTCGTTCTCTGAGTTGTTTTCGGACGGCTTGATAAATTTCGTCGGTCCGGTCTAACCAATGGTCCTTGTCGCTGAATTGTGCCATCGACTTTTCGTAACCATCGAGCAGATCATAAACTGGCTTTCGAGCAGCGTTGGCGGCGGAAATGTCTTCCTTGAGGGCTTGCTCGTCACCTCGATTTTGCAAGTCGAATTGCATTTTGCGGAACTCCACGGTTCCGCGAAATGCAATTGCCGACCATCCCCGCGACAGAATCGGACCGAGCACGATCACTAGGATTACAGCGAGCGACAACACAGCCAACACTGCGGCGAGCGTGAAGAGTTTGTCAAGGAGTTGTCTCCGTCCGACTCGTTCGATCATGTCTTGCCGCCTTCTTTCGGTCCTTTTCGGCCCACCAACAGTTCCGTCATGAGGTTGAGCAAAAACGTGAACACCAGCAACAACAATCCGACGGCGAAGAGGGCGTGGTAGTGTGTCGTGTTCCGAGCCGTCTCGCCCATCTCACCGGCTACCGTCGCGGTCATCGTTCGAATCGATTGGCCGAGGTCCCACCAGGGATGCGGAATTTGTGTCGCGTTGCCTGAGGCCATCCAGACGACCATAGTTTCGCCGATGGCACGCATCAAGCCAAGAATCACCGCGGCCAAAATTCCTCGCTTGGCCGCTGGCATGACGACCAGACACAGCATCTCGGCACGAGTCGATCCGAGTGCGTAAGCGCCTTGCCGCAACTCCGAACCGACGGAACTCAAGGCGTCCTCCGAAACGCTCAAGATCGTTGGCACGGCCATGATTCCAAGTATGAGTCCGGCGTTGAGTGCGTTCGTTCCTGTCGTGAATCCCCACTCTTGCAGAAGTGGCGCGAACACTAGCAACGCGAAGAAGCCATACGCAACGGACGGAATCGCGGCCAACAATTCCACGATCGGTTTCACAATTTGTCGCAGCCAAAACGGAAAGATGTCGCTCAAACACATCGCCGCGAGGAGCGAGATAGGAACCGCTACGACCAGAGCAATCACCGTCACGTAGAGCGAACCCGCCAGAAGAGTTAACGCGCCGAATTGGCCGTGGGTCGAGTCCCAATTCGTGCTCCCAAGAAGTTCTTGGACTCGCTTGCAGCCGTGACCGAGGGAAGTCCAGAACGGTTTCCCTTCGCAGAAAAATGGCATCGCCTCGCGGATGATAAATGCGAAGATGAGCAGCACCGCAAAGATGCTGGTGGCAGCGATGAGAAACAGAGCCACACGGCCGATCCCGGCGAAGATCGCACCGACTTGGCTCTCTTGGTTGGAGAGATGGAGCGAAGGTTTCGGGGGTTGTTCTTCGGTGAGGTCGGTTTCCAAGTGGGTGGCCTCCGTGGGGGACTTCCCTCTAAGTCGAGCTGAGACCGTTTCCGTTCGGGTTCAGAGATCGTTGGGGTGCTGGAAGCCACGCAGCTGCGACATATTTAGCCGTGGGCGTGAGCCCACAGAATGGTGAGTGCGCTAATTTTCCCCGCGGCTTG
>CAYYUU010001009.1:0-3225 GCA_964474955.1 uncultured Alcaligenaceae bacterium
GCACATGGCTTGGGCCTGCACACGACCCGACGGTGGCCGTGGATTCGGTTTCACCGGTGGGCATTTTCACTGGAACTGGGGTCACGACCAGTTTCGAAAACTCGTGTTGAATGCTATCGTCTGGACGGCCCAGGTAGAAGTCCCCGAGAGCGGCGTCCCTTCGAAGTCGCCAAGCGTCCGCGGGTTGATGGCAAATCAAGATTATCGACCGCCGAATAGTTTCAACCCAGGAAGGATTCAAGAAATGCTAGATCGATGGAATGGGAAGACGGAGTAGCCGCCTCATTGAAACAAAGGCCCCATCCAGTCAGCACTGCATGGGGCCTTTGTTCATTCACAACCAAGTACAATTAGTCTTGCTCCGGTTGAATTTGTTTCTTTCGGATCGGGCGGACCTGGATGCGAATGGGGTTTGGCTGAATTCGAGGTTGCCCGGGACGAATGCCAGGACGTGGAACGATTGGACGCCCGATGGCACCGAATCCACCTCTGAGATTTCCTTGGAACGGCTTGCCGGTCATTTCCTTCCACTTGGCTTGTTGCTCTTTCGTGAGAGATTCTACGATCATCTTGTTGATTTTCTCATTCAACTTCGCGTTCGCTTCCTGAATTGCTTTCCTGTTCCCTTTATTTTTTTGGAAGATCGCGCGTCGTTCCTTGGCGATGGTTTTGTAGATGTCGCGAAACTTAGCCTGTTGTTCTTTCGTGATGCCCAATTCTTTGGCAGCAGTTCGCGGCCCTCGAATTTGCCACTGCAATTGCTTTAACCGAGCTTTTTGCTTCTCGTTCAAGTTGTTCGCAACGCCTTGGAGGGCTTTGTTCGTTGCCTGCGAAATTTCACGGATTTTCTTGAATCGATCCTTGCCTTTCAAGTTCTTCAAATTCTTGTAGGCGTTCTGCTGATCTTCGACGGCGTCGTTGATCTTTTTCTGATCTTCGGTCGAAAGGTTGATGTCCTTTTGGACGTCCTTGTTGCGGAGCAAATACGCATTTTGGTTGCGTCCCGGCCTCTGGATTGGCCGTACTTTGCCGCCTTTGATCTGAATTCGTTTGCCCTGGATCGGCTTAATTTGGACTTGAGCTTCCGATGTGTTGGTGCACAGAAACGCGCCAGCAACCAAAGCCACGACCAACAACCTGTTCATAACAGCCCCCGTGTTGAATGAGAAACTTCGTACACAAAATCAGTCCACAATGGACGTATTGGAACAAAGCTTGAGACGAGGAGCTACCGAAAAATTAACTC
The DNA here is from genome assembly GCA_964474955.1 of uncultured Alcaligenaceae bacterium. Taxonomy (GTDB): domain Bacteria; phylum Planctomycetota; class Planctomycetia; order Gemmatales; family Gemmataceae; genus CAYRFQ01. The sequence continues at coordinate 1,247 of CAYYUU010001009.1, forward strand.
TTTAGCCTTGCAATCGAGACCGGACGAGAAGATGGAAGTATTACATGCGTTTGCGAAGGGCTTGGACGATCTCCGGATCGCGGACATTTCGAACGATTTTGGTCAACTGTTTGTTGATCCGGGCGGTCTGCAAAGGACATAGATTCTTGTCGAACCGGATTTGCGCGAACTCCTGAAGTCGGAGCTGGCGTTCCATTTCGTATCGACTTTTCGCCTTCGCCTCGTTTCTTTGTTTCGGAGGAGTCTTGGCAAGTTGGCCCAGTTCCTCGGCCAAGTTCACCAACTTGACACCTTCCCGGACGTTGAAGAGAAACTGCCTGGTGTTCGAGTCTTCCGTGGCTACGCTGACAAAGGTCAGAAGTTCCAGATCGAGCACTCGTTGGGCGTGCTTCAAGGCGGAAGGATGGTTATCGGCAAGCAAGTCAGATCGGATGATTCGAGCATACAACTGAACTCGCTTCACTTCCGGGATCTTGTTTCCGACCATCGGATTATCTTCCAGATTCAAGGCCTGTTTGTACATGTTGGCCGCCTGGACGTGTTCTCCTTGGTCCCAGAGTTCGTCGGCGCGGGCCACGTCCGTTTGCATCGAGAATGCCTTGGTCAAGTTCCCGAAACTACCGAGAACCAAAGCCATGACACCCAGCGAAACGAGTCCAAAACCTACGTACGATAACCAAGTAGCTTTTGCAGGATTACTCATCCGCACACCTATTCAGAAATTTTGATTTTTGGGAGCATGTGTTCGGACGGGAACCGATTTATGGGAAGTGTAGCTTGGGTCGCGGGATTGTGCAAAATGATACAATAGGTTTCCACCAGAATTTCGACCGATATTCGACTCCCAATTTGCCTCGAAATGGACAACGCGATGATCCGAACCGCTACACCCAAAGACGTCCCTATCATTTGCCAACTCATTCGAGATCTGGCCGAGTATGAACGCCTTTCGCATGAGGTCGTTCTCTCCGAAGACGCCATGAAGGAACATCTGTTCGGCGCGCGACCGTACGCCGAGGTGTTGCTGGCCGAAGAAGGAGACGAGGTCGTTGGCTTCGCCCTCTTCTTCCACAACTATTCGACGTTCGTGGGGAAACCCGGAATCTATTTGGAAGACCTGTTCGTCAAACCGGAACATCGGAGTAAGGGACACGGGAGGGCGCTCCTGACCGCGTTGGCGAAGATTGCGGTCGAACGAGATTGCGGACGAATGGAATGGTCTGTGTTGAATTGGAACGAGCCGTCGATTCAGTTTTACAAAGCGCTTGGTGCGATTGCGATGGATGAGTGGACTGTCTATCGATTGACTGGAGATGCACTGGCGAGGGCGGGGAAGATGTATGACAGTGAGATCCACAAGGGATAAGGTAACGACAAGTTATTGGAGCGGACCATGACAAAGGAATGCATCGCGCTTGGCTTATGGATTGGAATGGTGGCGGTTGGTCTGGCCCAACAGCCCAAGGCGACGTTGACGGGACATAAAGGGTATGTTGTTTCCCTCAGTTTTCATCCGGATGGAAAGACACTCGCTGCGGGGGCGATGGACCCGGCAGAGTTGGGAGAAGTCAAACTCTGGGACCTCCAACGTAGGAAAGTGAAAGCATCGTTCGACGCCCGCACGGGCTACGTCTGCGCTGTGGCCTTCAGCCCCAATGGGAACACGTTCGTTTCGGCCTCGTTTAACCTCGGGGAGGGCAAAGTTCACCTTTGGGATCTGAAGGAAGGTCGAGTCAAAGTAACTCTCAAAAGCCCAGAACAGCACCTCCGTTGGGTCAACTTCAGCCCCGATAGCAAGACTCTTGCGGCTGGCGGTCACGATCGCACTGTAGCACTTTGGGAAACGATTTCTGCGAAGCTCCGCATCTCCCTCAAGGGCCACAAGGATTCTGCCGGAACCGGGAGTTTCAGCTCAGATGGCAAGACATTTGCATCGGGGAGTCACGACAAAACGATCAAACTATGGGACACGAAGACCG
>CAYYUU010001010.1:0-3215 GCA_964474955.1 uncultured Alcaligenaceae bacterium
GATTGGGGCAACTGGTTCGGGTGCAACAATACTCGTCCGATGTATCATTTTGTGTTGGCGGATCAGTACATGCGAAGGAATCCACATTTTGCGCCGCCATCGCCAACGGTGCAAGTTTCTGTGTTGCCGGGTTCGTCACCGGTCTATCCTATCAGCCGGACACTTCCTCGCTTTAATAGTCCGAACGCCGTCAATCGTTTCACGTCGGCGTGCAGCGCGATGGTCTACCGCGACAAGTTGTTTCGCCCTCAACATCCCGCTCATAACATACATGTTTTTATCAGCGAACCCGTCCATAACTTGGTCCGCCGGGAGTTTCTATCTCCGAAAGGATATACGTTTACGAGCGAACCAGATTTGGGAGAACGAAAATCGGAGTTCCTGGCTTCGAGTGATAACTGGTTCCGACCAACAACAATTCGGACTGGTCCCGATGGTGCATTGTGGGTGGCAGATATGTATCGCCACGTCATCGAACATCCGCAGTGGATTCCAAAAGATTGGCAGAAGAAACTCGATCTGCGGGCCGGTCACGACAAAGGAAGGATTTACAGGGTCTTTCCGGTCGACAAAAATCCACGCCGAATTCCAAGGCTCGATAAATTGAATACCGCCAAGTTGGTCGCGGCTCTGGACTCCTCCAATGGTTGGCAACGTGACACGGCACAGATGTTGTTGGTGCTGAAACACGATAAGGCGGCCATTCCGCATTTGGAAAAATTATATAGGACGTCAAAGCGTCCTCTGGCTCGCTTGCATGCGTTATGCACGCTGGACGGACTGGCCGCGCTCAAGCCAAGTTTCCTCCAAAAGGCATTGTCCGACCCAAGCCCAGGAGTTCGACGACACGCTATTCGCTTGTGTGAAAAGCAGGTGGAACGATCACCAAAATTAGGGGCACAGTTACTCCGGATGATCAAAGACACCGATCCGAATGTTCGATTACAATTAGCTTATACACTTGGTGAATGGAACGACCCGCGTGTCGGGAAGGCGCTCGCCCAACTTGCGTTGCAACATGGGGAAGATCGGTATTTTCGAGGTGCCGTTTTGAGTTCGGTCAACAAAAACAATCTCGGAGAAATGTTACTCTCGGTGTTATCGAGATCTGCGAAGCGCGGGACTGATTTTTCTTTGGTCCAAGAACTCACCCAGATTGGCCAACGCCAGGGTAACAAACAAGTGACCACAACTCTGTTGGCCGCAATTGCAACACCAGTTCAGAACAAACAATATGCACATTGGCAATTCCTCGCGTTGGTAGGTTTTCTCGATACACTTCACCAACGCAATACTTCACTTGCCGACATGTATGCGAAAGGAGATGCGAAGCTCAAGAAAACTATCAGAAACTTGGAGCCTCTCTTTGCCAATGCAAGGAAAACGGCTCTCAACTCGAAAATTCCCAAGGATACTCGGTTAGTGGCGATTCGTTTACTCGGTCGAGGAGTTGATCGTCAGAAAGAAGATAGAGCACTGTCGGAGAAGATACTAACTCCACAGAACGCACACGTCTATCAACAAATAGCAATCACGACACTTGGTCAACTGGATGACGACCGAGTTCCGGCAGTTCTTCTCAAACGTTGGAAAAGTTATGTTCCCGCGATCCGGAAAGAAGTGTTGGACGTGGTTCTCAGTCGACCGAAAGGAACTACGATTATTCTGGATGCCATCCAAGCGAAAACGATATTACCATTCGAACTCGATGCCATCCGACGACAACGATTCCTTCAACATAAGTCCAGCAAGATTCGAGCACGGGCGAGTAAGTTGTTGGCCGGTTCGATCAAGCCAGATCGACAAAAAGTTATCCGTGCCTATCAAACTGCGAAACGTGGAAACGCTATACGTGGAAAAGTGATATTCCAAAAGTCGTGTGCGGTGTGTCACAAGCTCGGCGGCGTTGGTAAACAAGTTGGCCCAGACTTGAGCACGCTCTCCGACAAATCGCACCAGGCATTGCTCACGGCCATTCTTGATCCGAACCGAGCTGTCGAAGCGAAATATGTGGGTTACTCCGCGCTCACTCGCAATGGTCGCCTATTCAGTGGAGTTCTCGCGGAAGAGACCTCGACAAGCCTTACGCTCGTTTTGCCAGACGGCAAGAAACAAGTCATCTTGCGCACAGATCTCAAAAAACTCTCGAGTTCTGGAACCTCGGCCATGCCCGAAGGTCTTGAGAAAGACATCACAAAAGCACAAATGGCCGATCTGTTGGCCTATCTCCAGTCCAACATTCCTGGAGCCAAACGAAAACGATTTCCGGGCAATCAACCTGTAATTGTCCGTGCAGGCAAAGATGGTTCTATGTTGTTGACGGGCAAGAATTGCGAGATCTATGGGCCTTCGATCATCCTGGAAAAGAAATATGGCAATCTCGGATATTGGAGCCATGTCGATGATCGAGTTGTGTGGGAAATACAATCCCCACTCGCTGGCAAGTATAATGTGTATCTAGACTTTGCGTGTGATAGGTCGGTCGCAGGTAATACTTATTCCATAGAGGCCGGAGTGCGGAAAATGGCGGGCAAAGTTCCGAGTACTGGCAGTTGGGATAATTACCAACAGAAGCGAGTCGGGACTTTGCAGTTATCCGCTGGGCGTGTACGAATTATAATGCATTCTGTCGGTAAGATTCGTGGGGCGTTGATTGATTTGAAGTCGATGAAATTGGTGCCGGTGAAGAATCGGTGATGTTATCTTGTCGTAGGCACTCACGGCTCGCGTGTACCAAATGTCAATGAAAAAAGTGCACGCGACTCGCGTGTATCCACGATAGAGGCTCCCATGTCTGAAGAACAGCGATTGCTCCAAGCCATCTATGACAACCCCGACGCCGACGAACCACGTCTTGTGTTTGCTGACTGGCTCGAAGAAAACGGCGATCCGGAGTGGGCCGAATTCATACGCGTCGATTGGGAGTGGAGACGTGCGGACCCCGACGTTCATCCGATCGAACACTCCGACCTGGAAAAGCGACGCGATTCTCTGATTCGCAAACACAAGAAGAAGTGGAATGCGAGCAAACCGCAGCTCGGGTGGCGCGGCCTCTGGGATCGTGGATTTTTCACCCTCGAAGGAGCCCCCAACACGTTCAAACGTGACGAAGCAGACAACTGGTGGGAAGAGCACCAAAACCGGGTGGCCAAAATCGCCCTCGTTGGAAAATTCATCGAGACGGGATGGTGCGACCAATTGCCGCAAAGCGTCGT
>CAYYUU010001011.1:0-3208 GCA_964474955.1 uncultured Alcaligenaceae bacterium
CTCGGGGAGGTGCCACCGAAAATGCGACACGTACGAAGAAGCTCAGCGATGCCGAAAGCCTTCATTTTTCGGGCGATGCGGATCGTCTGTTTTGGGAAGAATGGGCCAAAGCAGGCGAGTCAAAATTCGCTTTGCGAGTGCAATTCCTGCGAGAACGTGTTGCATTTACGGCGGTGAATCCGCAAGAATATTATTAAAGTCTGCGTGGACCCCCTGCGTCCTCTCGTCGGGTCCATTTCCGGTCCAGCACATCCCGCTAGCTACGATGAGGAATCCCGAATGTCTGCGGATGCCGAATTCGAAGATGATATCCAAACAAAACCCAAGCTCCAACCGATGAGCGCAATCACGATGGTCTTGTTCGTTTTGAACATCCTCGCGGCCGCTGGGTTTACGTTCCTGATCCTGATGGATTATCAGGCACGGCACCAAATCAAGAAGGCGATCTTCGACCTCGATATTCGCTTCGCCGGGCTTCCGCTCGACGAAGAAAAAGACAAGCCGAGTGCGTCACAGCTGACGGACCCGAAGGTGAATTTGTCGAGCGAAGAGCTGAAGGCGGCGTTTAGTTCTCGCCGGACCGGGCAAACAGCCAAGGCAGCGTTCCAGGGATTCGAGGGAACTTTGAATCCGGTCGTAGGCCCCGACAGCTTCCCCAAAGATTATCTCAACAAGTTGTTCGGTAAGGTCCCCGAAGGACCCGTCAAAACGTTGGAAGAGGAAGTCCGCCGACTACAAGGAAACTTCAGCGAGACGGTCGCAGCCGGCGCCCTGAAGGCGATTCAGGACACGAAAAAAGGCGCCACCCCAAAAGACGTTGAAAACGCCAAACTCAAACTCCTCGAGGATTGTCTCTTCTCCCTCGCTACGAATCGTGCCCTCATTTATACGCACCCGCGTTCCCCCAATCTGCCTCCGCCGAAGACGCCTCCGGTCGTTTATTACACCATTTGGGAGCAATTGCAGAACGCCAGAAGTGCCGGCGCGGGATTGGACAGCCTTCTCGAAGAAGCCCTCAAGAGGCGAGTTTACGTGCGATTCTTGCGCCGCCAACAGGCCTTCCGCCCCTGGACCATCGTTCCGCCCGAAGATGTGGTTCCACCGGTCAATCCTAAAGCAGGCGACCCGGCCGCAACGTCCGAATACTTGCAATTGAATGACGAGCAAAAGAGGCTATCGACGAAAATGAGCGATGCGCTATTCTTAAGCGCCGATCCCAAAAAAGTGCCTCTCTCGACGCTCGAAGAACTCGTCAACCTGCGGTTCGAAGAAGCTCTTGGGCAGCAGGGCAAAGTGTTGCCGGTCAAACGAGATTCGTTCGAGAAACGTTTGAGCATCGCTTTCTTGCTTGTTTGTGTGAGTGACTTGACTTCCAGTCCCGGCGGTCCTCCGGTTTACGGCGAAGATTTTATGAAACGGACCGAGTTGGTTCTGGGGCTACGGTTGTTCGCGGGAGGATTAAACGCCTTGGCCGAGGTCATCGAACAGGAAGCTACCGACCGGGAGCGATTTGTGCGCAGCGACGCGGATTACTTTGTCGAGACGCATAACGGTCGTATCGACGAGTTAGTCCTCATGCTGCCGAAGATTTATGGGCGAGAATTGGATGCCAAACGGGCCGACGACGCCCGAGCGAAGGCGAAAGCGGATTATCTCACGACGCATTTGCCCCAGTACACCAAGGAATTGAAGGAACTTGTTGTCGAACGGTCGGAGACGCACAAATTGTGGGTGAATTTGGACACCACACACCGACAACTCTTCGCCGCCCAGAAGACGCGAGCTGCGGCCGCGGACAAGAACTTCGAACTGCTCCAAAGAATTATCACCCTCGAGAAGCAACTTCAGGGAAAGTAATAAATACCATGTTCAACTTCTTGGGAAAAACGCTCGTCCTGCTTAACGTTGCCGTGAGCATGCTGTTCCTCGGGGTTGCGGTCATGCTCTACACGAGCAGCCCGGACCTTGGTGGCACGCAACCGAAAGAGGAAATTGCCGGGACGGTCGCGTCGGAACTGGATAAACGCATTGCCGCCGTGAAACAGGCCGTAGAATGGAAATACCAGGCGTACGCGGAACTGCAAAAGGCCAAGGCGAGATTGCGAAAGGTCCAAACGGACCGGGCGTCGAATTACCTTTGGTACGTGGGGAAAATTTACGAACTCGATTCGTCCCCTGCGAAAACCATTCTGATCCAAAAGGTGAAAACTCTTCCGACCTTGGACAATAAAGGGCGATTCTACGAAACCGACGATAGGGGCCGCCCCGTTCTGGAAGCAAAGGCCGTGACGTACTCGATTCCAGCAGGCCCGACCCGGACTCTCGATAAATCGTATGCCCAGTACTTCAAACGATTCATCGAACTGCGGGAAGAACGTGAACGGCATACCGACGAGTATGGCGAGTGGATCGCGCGGCAAAAGTTCATAACTGAACAGCGGAAGCGAGTGCCCGATCCGAATAATCTCAATGGCCCGCCGTTGTCCCCAGGCATCCTGGACCTGATCCAATCGGAAATCCAAAACCAGGAACGATTGCGGGCCGAAAAACGATCGATCGAATCGTTGTGGGTCCGAGAAATCCGCTCAGCCCAGCAGCTCAAAGATCGGCAATTGTCGCTGATGGCCCGCGTGAAAGAACTCGAAGATGCCGTGAAACGAAAGAACGGGAAGAAGTGACGACGTCCTTTCGCTGGGGCAGTCGGATAAATAAGAGTCGCGTTTGGAACTCTGGCCCATGCTTCTGCTTAGAGCAGAAGCATGCCACCCAAAACACTATACTCTTGGGTGGCATGCTTTTACCTTTTTGCAAAAGCATGTTCTACGTCGGACCTCTCAAAGGGGAGACTTATTTATCCGCCCAAGCGAAAGGCGACACTACCAAATAAAAGATAAACCTTGTAGCGGAGCGAAAAGCAACTTTCACAAAACGAAAAAATTAGAGTGGTCAAGGAAGATTTTTCTAAGATAAACTGGAGTTGACATTTTGAGGCCAGGTCGGCTATATCCCCCCCCTCAAACCATTCGAGAATATCGCGCTCCGACTTCGGTGTGCTCGCCGGATCGAATCGCACTGCGGGAGGTCATCCCGTCGGTGAGAACGGGGGATGTATCCGAACTGGCTGGAACCGCCGCCAAGGGATGCTAGACGAGGGCATGTGCCATGAATACAATGGGCCGAATTTTGGTCATTCTCAACTTGCTGTTTG
>CAYYUU010001012.1:0-3206 GCA_964474955.1 uncultured Alcaligenaceae bacterium
AGGAAACGGTCCTCACCGCTTGGAAACGAATAGATAGTTATGATCGAGAGAAACCGTTCGGGCCATGGTTGAGAGGAATCGCTGGCAAACTTTTGCTCGCGTTCTATCGAAAGACTTCGCGGACGGCTCTGCCGATTGATGACGAGGCTCTTGAGTGGCTCAACAATCGCTTTGCGGCGATTCATTCCATGCGAGGCGATACGTTTCACGAGAAGTTGGCCGCTCTCCGTGAGTGTATTGATGAGTTGCCGGAGACGTATCAGCAACCGATCACGCTGCGTTACACCGAGCAGCGAGACCTAACGGAGATCGAATCGATGCTGAATCTGGCCGGGGAAGCTCTAAAGAAACGACTTTCGCGTGGGAAATCGCGTTTGGCCGATTGTTTGGAAGGCAAGTTGGGACTTGCGGGGGTACCATGATGGACGAACATGAGAAGTTCGAGCGGGAAGAGCTACGGGAATCTTGGATTGAATCGTTGGTCGTGAGCGCGACGCGGCCACCGGCCAATGCAGATCGGGTTGCTCGGGCGATGAGTCAAATTGAAGCCGACCAAGTCTCTCCGCACTCAGGAGACCGAGGTCGGCGGCGCACGCGATGGTTTCAAAGTGGAGCAATTGCAGTGGCCGCCGCTGTTCTGGTGGCTTTGTTCTTTCTGGTTCCGAGTGGAGGGACGCCGTCCGCGATGGCGGCCATCCAGCGTTCGTTGGACGTGGCGGCCCAGGAGAAGGCTCGCAAGTATTTGTTGCAGGTCGAATACCGGCTGAAGAATGGCGGGACACGTACGATCGCCAACGACTTGTATGTGCAAGGCAGTAACCGATTCGCGATACGACATCCTGGCCTGGTGCCCGGAACAAGTTTATGGCTGGGCCGAAACGGTTCCGAATCATGGGTCGTGCCCCCCATTGGCCCCGTTTTTACAGGCAACAAAACGATGGTCCGTCGATGGCTCCGTTCGCGCAATGGGCTGGATAAATCCTTTGTTCGACTGGAGACGCCTTATTTGCACGTCACGACCATACTCAGGCGCATGTCGCGTGGATATCGGTTGGGGATGTTGGAGGATGAGGAGATCGCGATTCCCGTCGGGGGACCGGTCGCGTGTCGACATATTCGAGCAGAACGAAAGTCACCCGAGGAACCAAACCTTCCCAACACAATCGAGCTGTGGGCAAGTCGTGAGTCTGGAATGGCCGTGCGGTTGGTTGCAACGTGGGAATTGGAGGATGGTGAGATTGGGAGAAAGTCGGTGGTATTGACTTTCCAGAACGAAGAGCGTTCCCTCTCAAAAGACTGGTTTACTGCCCAGGGGCACTATGATGGCCATCGGTCGATTATCCGAATGAATTCCCCTCGTAACTGATCGACTGCGGAAACGCAACTCGATGATCACGACGTTCAACCGCAATGGTCCGGAGCGGTGTCGCGGTTGAACGCTCAGGTCTTTCGCTTCATAGCAACCAACGACAGCAAGCGAGAGCCGACGGAATTCACACACCTGCTGAAACTCGGCGACATGCGTCGCGCTGGCGAGCAGCGGGGATTGAATAAATGCGAATGAGCAAGGCCGCGGTCGAGATTGGACTGCGGCCTTGTTCAGGCGCTGTTTGTATTTTCTTGCATTTTGATGTCCCCATTTCCTGCTCGTCCGACAATTAGACCTAGAGAGCGACCCTGGTCGAATTCAAGGGGAGTGAAATCCACATGACGACACTTTTGGAACGAGAACGCCAAGAATCGGCCGGTTCCAATCTTCGACCAGAAGTCGAAGTTATGAACACTCTACGCCAGGGAGCACGATGGAGCGTCACTGCACGACTGGTGTTTCTCGTGTGCCTGATTGGCGGGGGATTGGGAATTTATGGTGGTGTCAAGCGATACTATAAACCGGAACCTCCACAGTACCGCACCCAGCAATGTCGCCGGGGTGGCTTGGTGGTGACAGTCACCGCGACCGGAACTCTTGATCCCACCAAACTCGTGGAAATCGGGTGTGAGATTTCAGGCACCATCCGGACTGTGGAAGTTGATGTTAACGATCCGGTGAGAGCAGGCGACTTGTTATTGACACTGGACACGCAAGAACTGGAAGCCCAAGTTGCCAAGTCGCGTGCGTCACTGGACGCCAAACAGGCAGAATTGAAACATGCGGAAGCGACTCTCTTGGAGTCGGAACAGAATTTTCGCCGTGCGGGAATGCTGCTCAGTAGGGGGGCTGGCTCGGAGGAACAATATGTTGCAGCCAAAGCAAACCTCGGGAGAGCCAAGGCAAATGTAGCAAGCAGCAAGGCACAAATTTCTGTTGCCAAGGCAACTCTGGATGGGGATCTTTTCAAGCTGAAGAAGTCACGGATCTACTCACCCATCGATGGGATTGTTCTCAGTCGCAACGTGGAACCGGGTCAAACAATTGCAGCCACTTTCCAAACGCCCGTTTTGCTTACGATTTGCGACGATCTTCGCAAGATGAAGTTGAAAGTGGACGTGGACGAAGCAGACGTGGGAGGAGTACGGGAGGGACAGCAGGCTACCTTTACCGTTGATGCCTACCCCAATGAAACCTTCCCAGCCAGAATCACTTCTTTGCGTTATGCGTCTCGCAGAGTTCAGGACGTGGTCACATACGAGGCAATTTTGGAAGTTGCGAATCCACAACTCAAACTCCGCCCCGGGATGACTGCTACAGCTGACATCATCACTGCAAAGAATCAAGATGCTCTGATTGTTCCTAACGCAGCTCTGCGATTCACCTCCAATGGCGACTCGCCGGGAACTCCCCTGGATGGAGACAAGAGTTCCAAATCGCACGTTTGGATTCTAGAAAAAAATAGACCGATCCCCATACCCGTGACGATCGGACATACCGATGGCCGTCACACCGAGATAAAAAGCGGTGCTGTCCAAGAGGGGACGCACTTGGTTGTCAGTGTGATTCCATGATTGCCATGTCCGAAGTCCTTTGTCGAGTTCGGTACTCCTCTCAGGTCGTCTCCGAGGACAAGATTCCTACCACGGACATCCCAAACCAATGCTAATCGAATTTCGGAACGTTTTTAAGATTTACGGTGAGGCGGATGCCGAGGTCCGTGCTCTTGACGGTGTCGATCTCGAAATTGGCGAGGGGGATTTTGTGGCGGTGATGGGCCCGAGCGGCTCGGGAAAATCGACTTGTATGAATATTCTCGGCTGTCTTGATGCGCCCA
>CAYYUU010001013.1:0-3199 GCA_964474955.1 uncultured Alcaligenaceae bacterium
ATAACTAAGACGTCAAGGTCTTGTAAGCTGACCACGATCAAGGGATTGTAGGCCAAGGCTTGGTAGAAGTCGCCAACGACAAGAGCCCGGACTGCCCGCGTCGACCCACACCCAGCGCAATGATATCCTGTCCAAGCATACATCGGACAGGGAAGATAGATGGGGTACTTGGAAGGGGGGAAAACGATCAACGCCGTCACCACAAAGGGGATGGCGAGAGCCAGCAGGAGCCAGCGTCGTTTCCAACCTGTCGTCGAGCGAGGTTTGGAAGGTTCTCGCTCGACGACTTGTTCTAAGGAGGTGGACATTATCGTCTTCGTCGTACGCGGTCGTCGTAATCGTCGTCATAGTCATCGTAATCATCGCGACCGCGACCACGGCCACGACCGCGGCCACGATCATCGTAATCGTCGTAATCATCGTAATCGTCGTAGTCATCGCGTCGCGAACGGCGACGAGTCGGTCGACGGCGACCACCACCGCCACCTTCTTCCCCAGCAGGTCCGAGGTATTCGGAATCACCGAACCCGAGCATGGGCCACAAAATGAGTGAAACAATCGGGATACACATACCGATCCCGTATATCGCACTCTTCCCGTAGGACTCGGCGAACTTGATCATCGTCATGACGAGGATGATGATGTTCACACAAGGAACGAACAGCAGGAAGAAGTACCAGAAAGGCAAGCCGGCGATTTCCAACACCACAATGAAGTTATAACACGGGATGATCGCGGCCCATCCCGGTTGTCCTGCTTTCTCGAACGACGCCCACATGCCCGCTATGACGATGCCCGCCGCCACCAACGAAATAATCATCTGGATAACAAAAATCGCTGCGCCACCGCTGTCGTTCATCCTGTCCTCCCGTTTTCTGACTCACTTTGGCCGAGGAAATGTGAGTGTCTAAACAACTCCCTACTTGTCAACAACCGAACACTCGCAATTTGTTCTAAGCGTAATAAAACGAATAATCAAGTGTAACTGCACAACTCGGGTAGAATATTTCATATCGGTCGGAGACCATGTCCCAGGAAATTTGACCTCTCCAGGTCAACCGTTCGAATTGGATTGTTTGATTGGGGAAACTTACGCATGAATCACAACAGCCCCGCAGACCTGTCTTTCGCCTCACTGGTAGAGTCAGACGCGAGCGTTTTCACAGTTCTGACCAACAGTGAAGGACCGACGGGAGCACTCCCGTTGACGGAAGAAATGCTCCGGCACGCCCCAAGCGGAGACCTCTTTGGACTGACTCAAGACGCCGGGATGGGGTGGGAGCCATCGACGTTGACGCAAGACCGAAAGGAATTCTTGATCCTCAGCACGCAGGGAGGTCTCCGCGCCGAGGACGGAAAACCGATTGCCCTGGGATATCACACGGGTCACTGGGAAGTCGGGCTCTTGATGGCCGCCGTGGCCAAAGAACTCCGATCGCTGGGGGCGATTCCGTTCGCGGGGTATTGCACTGATCCTTGTGACGGAAGGACGCAAGGCACGCCCGGAATGATGGACAGTTTGCCGTATCGCAACGACGCCGCAAAGATTTTCGGGCGACTGATCCGCTCGCTCCCGACGCGAAAAGGAGTCGTCGGCGTGGCCACGTGTGACAAAGGTTTGCCTGCCATGATGATGGCGCTGGCGAGCGCCCGAGACATGCCAACGGTCTTGGTTCCTGGAGGCGTAACGCTTCCGCCGACCGAGGGAGAAGACGCCGGGAAAGTCCAAACGATCGGCGTGCGATTCTCGCGGGGCGAGTTGACCCTCCAAGAAGCCGCCGAGTTGGGATGTCGCGCGTGCGGGAGTCCCGGTGGGGGCTGTCAATTTCTGGGCACCGCGGCGACTTCGCAAGTCGTGGGGGAAGCCCTGGGTCTGGCGCTACCGCATTCGGCGTTGGCACCATCGGGCCAACCGATTTGGGTCGACATGGCCACGCGCTCCGGGAAAGCCGTCGCACATCTCGAACGAAAGGGCATTCGTGGTCGCGACATCTTAACGGAGGCCGCGATCGACAACGCCATGACAGTCTTTGCGGCGTTCGGTGGCTCCACGAATTTGCTGCTGCACATCCCAGCGATTGCTCACGCGGCGGGACTCACGCGGCCCACGCTCGAGCGATGGATTACTGTGAATCGGAAAGTCCCGCGCCTGGTGGATGCCCTTCCGAACGGACCCGTGGGACACCCGACCGTTCGCGTGTTTCTTGCCGGTGGCGTGCCAGAGGTGATGCTCCACTTGCGCAATTTGAATTTGCTTCATTTGATGCGCTGACGGTGACGGGCGAATCTCTCGGCAAAGTGCTTGACTGGTGGGAAACTTCGGAACGACGAAAGCGACTGCGTGGGATGCTCACCTTCCAGGATGGTGTGTCTGCCGATGACGTCATCATGTCACCGGAACGGGCTCGGGAACGCGGGTTGACCTCGACTATCACATTTCCGCGAGGGAATCTCGCCCCTGAAGGTTCGGTCATCAAGAGCACCGCCATCGATCCGAGTGTTGTCGACAACGACGGCGTTTATCGCAAGACTGGACCCGCGAAAGTTTTCTTGACCGAAAAGGCCGCCATTGCCGCCATCAAGGAAGGAAGGATCGAAGCTGGCGACGTGATGGTGTTGGTGTGTCGAGGACCGATGGGTTCCGGCATGGAGGAGACGTATCAGGTCACCTCGGCGTTGAAACACTTGAGCTTTGGGAAACACGTCGCGTTGCTCACGGACGCTCGATTTTCCGGCGTCTCGACTGGAGCGTGCGTCGGACACATCGGGCCCGAGGCTTTAGCGGGTGGGCCAATCGGAAAAGTTCGCGACGGAGACATGATCCAAATCATCATCGACCGAAACGAACTGGTCGGGACGATCGACCTCGTCGGGTCCGATGGCGAACACTTTGGCGTCGAAGGCGGGACGCACATCCTGGCCAGACGACCACTGCGCAACGACCTGGCTCCCGATCCGAACTTGCCCGCCGATACGCGACTTTGGGCTGCGCTCCAAGCTGCTGGCGGAGGCACCTGGGGAGGGTGCGTTTACGACGTTGATGCGGTCATCTCGAAACTCCAACAATGATGAGGCTCGACATGCCTTGAGTCTCTATTTTTTCAGATTGTTCTCATGATTTTCCGCAACAGGATGCCTAATTTGGGGTTTCAATGTAGAGTAATCGGGTGCGAGCACGACGCACAGCGACTATTTTCAC
>CAYYUU010001014.1:0-3189 GCA_964474955.1 uncultured Alcaligenaceae bacterium
CAGGAATGTTGCATGCCTGAATTGCATCGGCCATCAGGCACACCACGGCCATCGCAATGAGGAACTGGCCGAGAACCTTGCGGAGTTCTTGGTTTCTTCGCGGTGTTTGGTCGCTTCGGCCAGTTGGGATACGGTTTCCACGCGAAAATGCGAACATACTTTGTCTCCCGTTGGGCAGGGCCAAGATACTATTGTTGAATGTACAATTTTTGCGCCAATCAGCAACAAGGAATAGGTAACAGGAAACAGAAAGACAAAGAGTAGAGAACAGGGAACAGAAAGACGAGAGACAAGGGACAAGAGAGTCTCACGCGAAGAAGCGAAGAAAAGAGGAAAAACAACCACGGATGACCCAGATAACCACGGATAAATACTAATCTGTGGTATCCGTGATATCTGTGGTTCTGCCTCTCTTGTGTCTCGTCTTTCTGTTCCCTGTTCCCTACTCTTTGTTTCCTGCAAGCAATTCCACGGCTGCCTTGAGTCCTTCTTGGTTCTCGAAAAACCGTTTCGCTAGGGTTTCCATCAGGACCAAGAACTGGAAAAGTTCGTCGATCCGCTGGAATCGAGCTTGGATTTCTACTGGTTTGGGTTCGGAATCGTTGGTCGGTTCGAGGGCTTGGCGACAGCGACGCAGAGTGTTGAGGACCGGGTCGATCTCGCGGCGTTTTCGTTGCGTCGCCACGAGAGTGAACATTTCCCAAACGTCCGATAGGGACTCGTAAAACTCCTTGCGGTCACCCCTTTTGCGGACCTTTCGCACAAGCCCCCATTCCACGAGCTTGCTCAAGTTCATGCTGACGTTTCCGCGAGAGATTTTCAGGCGGGACATGATGTCGTCCATCGACATCGCCTCGCCTGTGATGAATAGCAAGCCGTGGATTTGGGCCATCGTCGGACTGATGCCCCACAACGACGCCATATTATTCCACAGGTCGATGAACTCATCTTCGATGGCCTGAATCTTGGTCGAAGGAACGTCATCCGATTTCATAGATTTTATCCTTTTCAGTAATCTATGAAAATTTTATGCTGACTCGGGTCGCCTCGCAATCCGAAGTGCGTAACGAAAGCGAAGATCTCCGCTCGTGTGGTGCAGTGGTTTTTCGAAGTCTTCATTACAAGCCGGAAGCGCGAGCGAAGGCCCATCAAAGATCCTTCGCTCGCGCTTCCGGCTTGTAACACAAACAACCTCAAAACATAGAACCTCGCTACCTTCTCCCCAAGTTGCATTCCTTCGGCCTGGATGTTATCCTTAACCCATCCATTCGACACGTCCCGGTCCGTCGTCGTGACCGAACGCCGAATTTCGGAACGACTCTGGGCTGTGGAAATTGCGGAACAGAACGCGACTGTTCCGACCAAGTTTCTGGAACCAGCACGCCAGGCCAACGATCTAATAGTGACGCCCCAGAAGGTCCCAAAGACGATCCGAATTTCTTAACCTTGGCAGGATCATTGGCCCAACGCCGAGACCGGAATGGCCCGAAGAGTTGTTTGCAAGAATTGCAGAACGACTCTTCCGGAAAGTAGACAGCGCGGTTGCGAAACTCCTTGTTCCGCCCACGGACTCCCATTGGGCTCCGAAGACGGAGACAGAACTACAGGTCGAGGTCCATGTCCCACTCAGCCCCCTCCCCGAATCCAACAAAAGCTCCGCAGACTGCTCTTGAGGAAGCTCGGTTGCTCGCTTTGGAAAGTCGTGCGGGGCGATTGAATCACGCCCTGGAAACGGTCGTCAAACACGATCTGCCCAACACCCTGGTGGCCCTTCGCGGCATGCTGGGGATGCTCGAAGCCGAGGACAAAGAACGGCTCAGTCCTGCCGGGCAAGACTGCCTGCATAGGTTGTTGGGAATTGCGGATAAGATGCAACAGACTGTCGAGACCCTCCGGACGATTCACACCATCGGTCACCGTCCCTTTGCCCCAGAACGGCAACCGGTCTCGGAGGCCTTCGCGGAGGGACAGCAAAGGGTTAAGCAGCTCCATCCGTTTGTCTCGTTCCTGGTGACCAACGAATTAGACGACCAGACCATTGTGGCTCCACCTACGATGTTGGCGACCGGTTTCGCCGAAGGACTCAGTTTGACGGCCAAAGTAGTGGGCTCCCCAGAAATACAGTGTCTTGTGAGTTGTCGGCGTTTCGGCGCTTCTTCAGATGCCAACAAATCTGCGTTTCCCAGTACTCCAGGAAGGCTGCAGGTCATTCTCTCCGCTGCCGGATCTGCGAGCGTTGATCTGCGCCAAGGAGACTCGGCGGAATCAGACTCGTGGGACTTTGACCAGCCCATTGACTACGATTGTTTCGGTAAGGATCTCCGGATGCAGTTGATCTTAGTAGACGAAATCATCCGAACGTGCGGTGGGTCCGTGGTTGCGACCATACTTCCCAACCAGGTGTGCCAAATTCGATTCCTCTTATGTCTCGGCGACACAGAGTAGCCAAGGAACATCTTGAAACGAAAATCCAGCGATCTGGCTTCGAGGTGTTTCCGCAGGACAGGTTTTGGCAGCGGCGAAGAAGTAGGTGTCTGGTTTGTTGTTCGTCGTCGGTACACGCGGCTCGCGTGTACTTTTGTGTTGGCCAAGTTTGCTTCGGTACACCCGAGCTGCGTGTGCCGACGAACCAGACACATTTATTTTCCGGTTCCAGCCAGTTCAAAGGCTTTGGACAGGTTGCAAACCTGTCCTATGGAGCAAAAACGACACAGAGGTGTTTATCCCGTCCCTTTCCATCCACGTAGACAGCAGCAAAAGCCTTTGCCATGGCTCAGCACCATCCACAACGACTCTGTTTGTTCCTCGTTGAAGACGACGACAACATCTCTTTGTTGATTTGCAAGCACCTCGAGCGTGAAGGGCATCGGGTGACGACCTGCCGCACTGCGGCGGATGCCCTGATCGTCTTGAACCAACAAACGTTCGACCTTGTTTTGCTCGACCACAAGCTCCCGGACATGTCGGGGTTAGACCTGCTGCAGAGCCTCAAGGAAGAAGGCGTTAGCATCCCCGTCCTGCTGGTCACGGGATTCGGGGACGAGCACCTCGCGACGCAGGCCATGCAAGCGGGAGCACTGGACTACGTCGTCAAGGACCTGGGCCTCAACTTCCTGAAGGACCTTCCGAAACGCGTCAGTGGGTCGGTCCAGCGGCACCAACTCCAAAACACGAATCGCCTACTCATCG
>CAYYUU010001015.1:0-3189 GCA_964474955.1 uncultured Alcaligenaceae bacterium
CCGAGGGCCGCTTGGCCAAGGAACGTTCTCGACTATGTCTCCACTTCCGCTTGGCGAATTTACCCTACGCACGCACAACCCCACTGGCTGGTCCTGGTTCCACAAAAAGCCTTCGGCCAAGGTGTTGAGACCGAGTTGACTCTCCGTCTATTTTTTCAAGGCACCAAACTCCCGCACACACTCGGGCGTTTTCGAGTTTCCGTCACGACTGATTCGAAAACGGTCGAAGTTGCTCGACTGCGGTCGCTTCTGAAACGAAGTAACCGGCATAACTCGGTGAATCGGGCAGGAGGGTGGTCGCGGTTGGCGGTCGTTTACGCCTTTCGTGGAGAACGGGCTTCGGCTTTGAAGGCGTTGGAAAAGGCTCCGCAGCAAGCGAGGGCCAAGCACAAGGAACGGACTCACTTGATGATGGGTCTGGCGTATGCGTACCTGGGCAACGTCAAGGAGGTTGAGGAAATTCTGGCGAATACCTCTAAGGCGTATTACCACAGAGATCCCGAACCTCGCGATTGGTTCCTCCAAGTGCGGACTCTTCTCCCGTCTGTCGTGTTGACCAGGAACCCCAATCATGCTCCGTCTCTGAGTTACCGGGGAATGGCCCTTTCGCGGGACGATGAACTCGTCCGAGCAGGAGCCGATTTTGAACGCCTGCTCAAGTTGGGTCAATTGCCCGTCACCAAGTTCGAGGCCGAACACTTTGCGGACTATCTCTTGAGCAAGAAAGCGGGGTGGAAACCACTAACGATCATCAAGGCCACGCCCAGCAAAGGTGGGAAACTTTCGAAGCTCTCTGATTTTTCGATTCTCCGCCGTGGTCCCGAAGTGGACGACGATACTTACAACATCGTTTCCAAGACGGACGAAAAGAAGATTCGGTATTTGCTCCTCGAGGCGCTTCCCCACAGATTGTTGCCCCAAGCCGGACCAGGAAGAGGCGGAAACGGGAATTTCCATCTCAACAAGTTTGAGGTTTTCCGGATGACCGAAGACGGCAAGAAATCTATTCCGGTGGAATTGGTCGATGGAGTCACCGATTACAACGAGAGCAACAACGATGTCGGTTGGGCGGTCTTGAAACTCAGCAAGGAGAACCGTTGGTATCAGGGTTGTTGGTCGATTCATCCGAGCGAAGGGGTACAAAACTGGCTCGTGTTCCGGTTCAAGACACCCATCGAGTCGAAGGAGGGCGCGAGACTTGCTTTCCACATGAACTTTCAGACGACTTCCGGAAACCATCACCTGGGCCGACTTCGCCTTTCGGTGGCATCTGATTCATCGGCCTATCGATTGCAGATACTCCAGAGTCCGGCGGTGAATGGGTGGATTCGACTCGGCGCTGCTTGTGCGTTCGTCGGGAAAACGGAACTCGCTCGAAAGGCTCTTGCGAAAGGCGCAAAAGAAATCAAACTGTCGCACGACGATCGAGTCGTTCTGGCTCTCGGGTATGCGCATCTTGGCGAGAAGGCCGAAGCCAAAGCCTGGCTCGAAAAGTGTCTGTCGGGTCTGCTCGAAAAGCACGTTCCCCTTGGGTGGGAGCGTATGGCCATGCTTCAGCGGTTGCGAGGGACTCTTGACGCAGCCTTGACCAAGGGAGTCGATGAGGTCTTCGTGCGGAGTTTTCGAGGGAAGTTGTTGCAAGACCTCGGCGAGAAAGACCTCGCGAAGGAAGACTTCGCACGGCTCGCCAAGCTCCAGCCGAAGAACGCCGAATGGCAACGTCGATTAAGTCAGTGTCAGCCCGATGTCAATAAAGTCTGGAACTTCGACTTTTCACAGGGTGATTGGCGAGGCCCCTGGAAGTGCAACTACTCATTCGCCAAGGGATTGCTCCGTTCGAAAGTCACCGAGAAAAACGGTGGGATGGGAATCTACACGCTCACAACTCCGGCAGGTTGGCTCCACCTTCGAATCCGAACTCGCGGCGCGAAACAAGTTCCATTAAAGGTTCACTGGCGTGGCAAGGATCGAACTTTTTATAGCAACTCGATGATCACCACTTCGCCTTCCGGAAAAGAATGGCGAGACTACGACGTTTACTTCCAGGCACCGACCGAACTCGAACACATCCACCTGTACATGGGGAAGGTGGGGGATACTCTGGAAATCGAGTCGATGACTTTGCGAAACGTGAATTCGCGAATCGACCAGATCGTGGAGGACCTCACGAAGCGAATCAAGGACAACCCCAAGGACTTGTACGCGTATCTCGCCCGAGGAGACATTCGAGCCCAACAGAAAAAACACGTCGCGGCAATCGAAGACTACACCAAGGCAGTTCAATGGCTCTCCGGCGACATGTTCTTGAATCGGAATCTTGCCCGAGAACTTCAGAAAACTGGAAAGGACAAGGAAGCGGTGAAGTATTTCACCAAGGCTCTCGAACTGGACCGAGATAACTTCTGGCGTTGGTATGAGCGAGCTGACCATTACCATTTGCATCTGAAGCAATACAAGGAGGCAATCGCCGATTATACCGAGGCCTTCAAGTGGAAACACAATCCGAATGCGTGGCATTTCCGAAGGCGAGCAGAATGTTCCAACGCGTTGGGTCAGTACGAAAAAGCAATTCTCGACATCAGCAAGTCAATAGCGATCGCCAAGTTGGATGAGCGCGCGATCATGCACGCGGATCGGGGAAGATACTACGCTCGCGCAGGAGACTGGAAGGCCGCTGTATCCGATCTTCGAAAAGCGCTGGACGAACTCAAGCACGATGGAGCCGAGTTGAGCGGCACCGATTGGACGCAGATGGTTTTGTTCTTTGCGGGGACCGGCGACAAAGAAAGGTACGAGAGAACTCGCCAGGAAATTCTCAAGCGTTTTAAGGACAAGGACCACGAGGGATTTGCACGAGACGCCATCTTGCGAGGGTGTACTCTGCTGCCGCCCACGAAGAAACAACTCGCAACGATCCTGGCGATCGATCAACGGTTCAAAATCAAGAACATCTCCGACATCCGGGCGACGATCTTGTACCGAGTAGGAAAATACAAAGAGGCGAAGGAAATAGTCAAGAACCGCGGACACAAGCGGATGCGTTTCCTGCGGGCGATGATCGAACACAAACTGGGCAATACAAAGGAAGCCAAGCGCCTGTTCGATCAAGGCAAGAAGCAGATGAAGCAACTTCGTGACAAGGCCAAACCGGGAACGCTGCCGGCTCCCTGGGCGCCTTGGGCCTGGGCT
>CAYYUU010001016.1:0-3184 GCA_964474955.1 uncultured Alcaligenaceae bacterium
GTGCGTTCGGTGCTGTAGCGATGGAAGCCGCCGCCGAGTTGGTCATAAATGCCGCCCTTGGCCATGTGGTCGAGCGTGACAGTGAGCAATTTCAGATGGGATTTGGCCTCTTTGGTCATTTCCTTTTTGCCGAGCCGGTTGAGTTCGTAGGCCAAAAATTCGAGGCGACACGGTGTTGGAAATTTTGGGCCTTCGAATTCGGGCGGACGACCGAATCCACCGTATTTCGAGTCGAAGCTATCGGAGAGAGTCCCCAGACACGATTTCATGATTTCTCGGTCGAGGTCACCGAGGCGGACCGCCCTTTGGGCTTGTTCCAGTTCTGCTTTTGTGGCCTGGGCGATGGCAGCTCCCTCCTTCTCCAAGTCGGCCTTTTCATTCTTGTACAGCTTGATCACGTGGTTGAGAAATTTGGTGAACTGTTCTGGCGGGAAGTAAGTCCCTCCGCCAAGTGGCTTGCCGTCGGGAAGGAGCATCATCGAGAGCGGCCATCCGCCAGTGCGCCTGTACTTCGTCGAGACGTAGTAGGCGGTCATGTAGACGTTGTCTATGTCGGGACGTTCTTCCCGGTCGACTTTGATGGCGACGAAGTGTTTGTTGAGGATTTTGGCGATCTTCTCGTTCTCGAAGCACTTCCGCTCCATCACGTGGCACCAGTAGCATGAACTATAGCCTATCGAAAGAAAGACGAGTTTTCCCTCTTTCTTGGCCTTGGCAAACGCCTCGGGCCCCCATGCATACCAGTTGACCGGATTGTGGGCGTGCATCAGCAAGTACGGGCTTGTTTCTTTGATCAGGCTGTTTGTGTATTTGTGTTTCTTTGTTTTTTTATCTTGCTCCGCGCGAGGTGCCGGAGAACTCGCGAAGCATGTCGGCGTTGGGTCGGTCAAGAGGAAGACACAAGCGATGAAAAAAAGGAATGCACAAATCCGAAAACGGGGGACGGTGGGAAACTTCATGAAGCGCTCCGAAGGCTGGTAGGAGAGTGAATGTCTCTACCCGTTAGTGTAGGAGAGAACAACGAGCAGGGAACAGTAGAAAGGCAGAACGCAGAGGGAAGAGGGCGCGAACAAAGAAAGAGAACAGCCACAGAGATCACAGAGGAATACAAAGGGTTTTGCGCTGTGATCTCTGTGGCTGTTCTCTTTCTCGTTTTCCTTCGCGCGTGAGATTTGTTTTTTGTTTTTCCGCCTTCTGCCGTCCTCCTTTTCGGAGTTTACTTCGAGTTCAACCGCTTCGGGGAGAAAGGCTCGCCGTTGGCATTGGAGGGGGGATTGAGTTCGACGATGTTGAAGAAGTATTTGCCGATGAGGGCATCTCGATTGCTGCCGCGAATTCCTTTCAGGACCGTGCCGACCTGTAGTTTCCGTTCGACGTCGACGTAGAGGACGACGTCGAGAACGCCGTCGTGCTCGGGTCGGTGATCTGGAATCTTGCGATGGATTCGATAACAAGGGCGGTTCCCGACTTCGGCGAGTTTGACTGTTTTCCCAAATTCGGCATCCAAGTTCCCTTCCTTATAGCGTTTGCGCCAGGTCGTCAGAACTCGCTTCAATCCCCACCGGACTCCGAATTTGTCGATCGTGTAGCGGCCCGAAGATTTCACTAGTTTGCTGTCAACGGCGACTTTCCTGTTCCAACCGAAGATGGGGCGAACCCACATCATGCTCTTCTTAGTTTGGGGATCGAGGTGTTCTCCTTCCACGTAGAGAGAACGGCGAACCAGGAACGTCCCTTCCTTCCACTTCATATAGACGCTGAAGGGCTTTTCGCGGAAATCGACTTCGATCACCTCAAGGCTGTTTGGTTTGGTGCTCCCCTGAACCCATTCTTGTTTAGTGAGGATCGTCCTGTACCCGGTCGTGACGGTCTTGGAGTAGTTCTTGTAACAGTCCTCCAAAAAACGCATTACCTTGTCGTCCGTCGTAAGAATCTTTTGCGCGTCCTCCGAGTTGGCCGTGGAAGGCAGAGTCGGCGGTGCTATGTCGACGACCTCCTCGTGCACCGATTCGATCGCTGGCGCAACGAGACGGGGATATAGGAGGGCGAAAAAGCCGAAGAACGCTAAACAAACCAGAGCACGAGCCATCGCTTATCCTCGCATGCTCGATGGACAACCCAAGTTGGCAGTCCCAAATCGGGGTGGAGGTCGGATAAATGTGTGTCGGGGTTCTCTCGGAAAACTTTAGGCGGATCGAAGAGCAACGTTCAGATACTCACGCGTGACGGCGAATTCATCCGACCACTCCGGAGAATGAGTCTCTCACCTAATTGAGTGTCGGGAGTTTACTCCCGCAGCTAAAAGAAATCAAAGGGAAGTTTCGACGCGACGGATCGCGGGTCTGAAGTTCCAACGATTCGGTGAAGTTTGGGGCGACATTCCAAAAGCAAGAGGAATACTCTGAGCGTTGAGGTGGCACCGCACCCACAGACTCTGGAGTTTACCAAATTGGGAGGGAGTGAGGAAGACGCGGATTCCAGGCGAATCGAATAAGTGGACCATGGGCGACCAAATAAACGGACCAGGCCTTCCCTTAAGGGGTGGAAATACCCTGTAGCTTAATTGATGATCCAGAATCATCCTCGGCGGAGTTGTTGTGTTGTTCCTGCGGTAGACCAAAGCAGCTTGGTTCTGCCACTTGCAAAACGAGGGGACCGATTTGGAGTCGATCGTGTAGGACCAGCGAGTGCTCGTTGACGACCCGTTCTCCGTTGACGAGAGTCCCGTTTGTGCTGCCCAGGTCCTTGACGACTAATTTTTCTTGGGTCACAACGAGAGTGCAATGTTGGCGACTGACCCACGGCGAGTTGAGTCGGAGATGACACTCTTCGCCCCTCCCAATCAAATATTCGCCAGGGGGAAAGTCAATACGTTTCCCGCGGGGCCGTCCTTGGACCACCAACATGGTTGTGTGCATACAACTTCACCTCAAATGGGCACAATTTGATCAATCAGCCAGAGACTGAAATTATCTGTTGGGTGACTTCCCTGTTAGCTAAAGCTAATTATGAGCAGTCTTTGCACTTAGGGCAAGCGGGAAGCTTCTCTTTCTGGGAAAAAGCCATGTCCCGCAGACTTCCCAGTAACACTCTCTGAGTTCCGGAGATTGAAAAAAAAAGGGGCAAAAGGGCAATTCTGTCCGGCGCGATGTTTGCTTGCCTTCCCCAGTGCTGCCCTACAACA
>CAYYUU010001017.1:0-3177 GCA_964474955.1 uncultured Alcaligenaceae bacterium
CTCGGGTGACTTGTCGGCGATAAACGCCTCGACTTGCTTGGCCGTCGGTGGCAGACCGATCAACCCATAATAAACTCGGCGAAGGAGCGTTCGCTTGTCCGCTCGCGGGGCTTGTTTCATCTGTTTGGATTCGAGTTTCGCCAGGACGAACGCATCGACCGGGTTTTTGATCCAATCCGTCTCTTTGACTTGCGGGATGTTGGGAGCCTTGACCTTCTGAAAGGCCCAGTGCTCTTCCGAGGTGCTCGTAGGTTTCGTCGACGCATCGGGCCAGGGTGCTCCCATCTTCACCCAGGCGGTGAGATCGGCGATAACGTTCGCGGGGAGTTTGCCGTTGGGAGGCATTTTGATCTTGCCGACGTGGCTCAGGACATGGACGAATTTGCTTTTGTCCGGGTTGCCCGGAACGACAACGGAACTGGCCAGCGCGAACTTTCGGGCATCGAGTCGGACATCACCTCGCTGCCGTCGGGCTCCGTGACACCTGAAGCAGTTCTCAGCCAACACGGGACGGATTTTCTTCTCAAAGAAGGTGATTTGCTGCGGAGTCCACTTGGCGGATTGCTTCTTCGTGCCGTCCGCCATCGCGACGCCGGCGAACACGAAGACGTACAGTATGGGAAGTAGGCGAAGGAAGTTCGATTGCATGCCAACCTGGGTTGTTGTGGTGAGGAAGTTACATACGCGAGAGGTCGGTGGTGAGAGCCTTTCACGTCTATTATACAAGAGATGCGGAGGTGAATTCTAGATGTTGCCTTTGCCAATCACAGCGAAGGCAACCTGACGAAGCGGACCGTCTCCGCGGTAGAGGTTGCGTGGAGCCTGACTCCCGAGTTGTTCACGCGTGGGATCGCGAAATTTGGAGCTGTCGGGTTTTTGTGTTTGTCGTAGTTAAACGCGGCTCGTGTTGAACTACGAACCGTACGACAATGAATTTCGGGTTCCTTACGCAGTCTGCATGGCGGGTTGGTGTTCGCCGAGGAATTCTCGGGCGATCTGCAAAGCCTTTATCACAACATCGTTGCCGATATCGACTTGGGGGGCAAATCCATGAACGAGAGCGTTACGAAGAACCAACATTTGTTCGAGTTCTCGGAGACGCGACGTCGTCGCAATGCCGCCATTAGATGCCAGCTGACCGATCATGCTCTGGGCGTCCACCCCCGTACCAACCGGCTCGCGGAGTTCTCGAAGTTTGATTCGCATCGTTGCTTCCAGGACTGACCAGGCAGCGACGAACGCCTGTTCCGGAAAACCCATCGCGGCGATTTGACCGACGGCGTCGAGCCTTTCACGAATTTCATTCTCGGTCATTTCTTCGAGTTTTTCCATTTCCCACGGTGCTTTGGGAACAGGACCAAGGACGAAAAGCTCAAACCGCCACTGCGGCTGCTTCTCAGTGACCTCGGCGTACGTCTTCAGGTTGGTATCCGCTTCGAGTTCAAGCCCATTGGCTTTGGCCGATGCAAGGACGTTACTGGTGTCCGATGTTGCAACGAACTCGACTTTGAAGTCTCGTGCGAACGCCGGAAGATCATCAGGTCCAGGGTGGAGGATCACGTGATAGCCGAGTCCACGATATCTATCCGCAATACGGCCAAGGCGTTCTTTAAGATCCAAGGTGTCAAAGTTCATTCGTTCCTCCAGGCAGTGGGAGTGGTTCGGGAGGATCCTCGATCCTCACAAATACGAACGGGTTTAATGCAACCAAGCCTTCAACGAGTATGGGAACAACACCACCTACATGGTATGCGCCGGAAATCCTTGTGTGGGAAAGTTCTGCCTGGATGATTTTCCGGTCGTCTTTGTAGACTATCCCTTGCATCACGTCCAAAATGGGCTTCGAAAGGTTGTCGAGGTCCAGCGAAAGGTTGTCGAGGTCCAGCGAAGGGGAATCGCCCCCGTAGAAATTGATGATGACCGCCTTCAACTCGCAGTCCAGTGCTTTTTTGGAACCCCACTGGACAGTCGCTTCTGTCTTCACCTTGAGCCGCCATTCAGCCAAGAGAGGACTGGAAGATTGATTTGAGATAGGTTGGCCGAGCACAACAAATTCCAAGTGGACGGCCATCGATTGTTTCCCTCGTTCTAATACTACTCCGTTAAGTTGGACCCAAGATGAAAACGGGGATGATAAGATCAATACCGTAAGTGCTTGCTTACCAACTACTTAAGGCGAGACACTGTCCAAGAACCTCTGAAAACACCCTGTGTGTAAGTTGTTGTGTATCAACAACTTACCCGACTTAACGGAGTAGTACTAAGATCCTCAGCACATTCTTCTCTCTAATTCTACCAGATTACTCGTGGCCAGCTCAATCTTTGGCAGTCTCGCTTGACCTCTCTTGTTCGCATCAGAAGTCGATTTCCTCATCTGATTTCCTCCCCTTACTGTGAATCCTTTTGCTCGCTTCGGCTCTCTAATGGTTGGAGGAATTCCGAATCAAAAACAGGGTCCGCAAATCGACCTGCCGCCTAGCAATTATGGATAAATCAAACAACAACCTCACAGGGAGGGTCATAGAATGAACATTGAAAATTTTACCGAAAAATCCCAGGAAGCCGTCAGCGCGGCACATCGCCTGACTGGCAAATTCGGTCAACTCCAAATGGACGTGGAGCACTTGCTCCTTTCCCTCTTGGACCAAGACAACGGGCTCGCGACTTCGCTTTTGGAGAAGGCCGAAATTCCTGTCGACGCGCTGAAGATTAAAGTCCAGCGCGAACTCGAAAAACGCCCCAAGGCCGCGACGACGGATCCGGACAAGATCATCGTTACGGGGCGCCTGAACCAACTGTTCGGCAATGCCGAAGACATCGCCAAGCAGATGAAGGACGAATTTATATCCGTCGAACACCTGCTGTTGGCGATGCTCGAAGTTGGTGGACCGGCGACCGAATTGCTGAAAGACTTTGGGTGTAATCGTCCCCGCCTTTTGAAGGCATTACAAGAAATCCGAGGACATCAACGAGTGACGAGTCAAAATCCGGAAGCGACATATGAAGCTCTCGAACGATATGGGATTGACTTGACGAAGCTCGCCCGCGAAGGACGTCTCGATCCGGTCATCGGTCGTGACGACGAGATCCGCCGAGTCATCCAGGTTCTATCGCGCCGGCCCAAGAACAACCCTGATCTCATCGGCGAACCCGGCGTAGCGAAAACGGCCATCCTCG
>CAYYUU010001018.1:0-3175 GCA_964474955.1 uncultured Alcaligenaceae bacterium
CCCCAGTCCTGGCCTTCACGCGAAACATTAATGTCCTTCAGTCCACTCTGGACGAACGCCACGACTTCGTTCCGTCGCGACTCCGGTTGAATGAAATCCGGATTGTCGTCGTAGAACTCCAACAGCTTGGTCTGGAACTTCGACAATGCGAAATAGTAGCAATCCTCGCTTCGTTTGAGTGGCGCGACCTTGTGGTCGGGACACACCCCTCCGGCTTCCTTGATTTCCTTCTCGGTCTTGAAGCCTTCGCAGCCCTCACAGTAAAGCCCCTCGTACTTGCCCTTATAGATGTAGCCGTTGTCGTAGACCTTTTGGATGAACTGCCGCGAGGCTTCGTGGTGTCGTGGCTCGCTCGTCTGGATGAAGTCGTCGTAGCTGATGTCCAGAGCGTTCCAGACTTCCTTGAACTGGTTGGCCATGTCGTCGCAGTATTCCTGCACGTCCCGGCCAAGCTCGGCGGCACGCTTGGAAACCTTCACGGTGTTTTCGTCGTTGCCCATCAAGAAGAACACCTCGTAGCCTTCCATTCGCCGATACCGGGCCTGCACGTCCGCGCCGAGTTTCTCGAACGCGGTACCAATGTGCGGTCGACGATTAGGATAGTCGATGGCCGTTGTCAGATAGAATGTGCCACGTTGGGACATGTGTGTTCTTCCTCTTAATCAGTTTGGTGTGACGAGATAAACGTCTCCTCTAGTCTTTCCTATCAAGGACTCTTTCAATTGGCCAAGGGTTCAGGCAGACTCCGCGAGGAGTGCTTCAGATTTTGGAACCTTCGCTACAAGCCCGAAGCGTGAGCGAAGGATCGTGTTTTGGCCCTCGCTCGCGCTTCGGGCTTGTCGAAAACGCCGAGGTCCAAGAGCCGCAAATTCAGAACGTCCGAACCATCCTGCCCATTCTGAGCGTAATAGCAAAAGGTTGTCGTGGGCCGGTCTGGCTTCGTTGACAACTGGCGAGCCAAAAGGTACGCTAAACCGCCACATGAGCAACAATCGTTCCTGTCGGCGAGGGCGGTGGGGGAGTGGATTGTATTCTCAACTAGGATCTCGACCATGCAAGAGATTAACTGCCCATCCTGTCAAGTCCGATTCCGATTCCGCGACGAGTTCACCGGAAAGACGATCCGTTGCCCCAAATGTGCCAACAAATTCCGACTGGAGTTTGAGCCCGCTGCTGCGACGCTCGCCACCACCCTGAGTGATTCGCCCGGACCGGATGGGGAGGCGATCGAACAGGAAATGCCCCGAACCGTCAAGACTCCGGTGGGTGTCTCGGGTGTCTCGGAACAGCCAGAAGTTCCATCCACCTCGGGCGAGAACGAAACTCTCGCGACTCCCGAAGTCGAAACGTCGGACCGGTCGCCGAAAAACAAAAGAAAGCGGAAGAAAAAACTGCCAACTTGGCTCTTGTTGTTGGTGGTGTTTGTGGGTCTGGCAGCTGGAGTTGGTGGTGGGGCGATTTGGTATTTCCAACAAATGCCCGAACCGTTCCAGCGGTCCCAAGGCAAATCGACCTACGTCCCATACCAGTTCAATGACGGCGCGACGAACAACACGAAAGTCGACATGTCCGCACTGGAGTTGGAGTTCCAGGACGCCAAGGGCGACACGTTTCGGATTCAAGAATTTCGCGGCAAGAAGAATGTCGTTTTGATCTTCATGCGAGGACTGACGGAAAATCCAGGCGGCGTTTGTGCGTATTGCAGCACACAGACTTCTCGCCTGATTGCTCAATACAATAAATTTCAGGAGCGTTCGACCGAACTGCTGGTTGTATTTCCGGGGTCGAACAAGGCCGTGCAGATGTACCTGAAAGACGCCAAAGAAAAAATGGAGATTCCGGGCGAAGAGAAATCGAAGAAGATGATACCGTTTCCGATCTTGCTCGATCCCGAATTCTCAGCCGTCAACGCCCTGAAAATTCGTGGCGATCAGGCGAAACCATCGACGTACATCCTTGATAAGAAAGGGCGTGTCCGTTTCGCCTACGTTGGGCGCACGTCCGTCGACCGTCCTTCCCTGGAGGCCATTTTCCGGGAACTCGATGTGATCAATGCCGAGCAAGGTACAACGGAGAGAACAGTCACCAAACCGATGCCTCCGACACGCCAAGGGTCTTGAGCCATCTCGGAATGGATAATCCCAATATGATCGCTTTCTCGTGTCCCCAGTGTGGCAAACCGATTCGAGCGGCCGAACGGCACGCCGGGAAGAAAGCCAGTTGCCCAAAGTGCAAAAACAAGGTCCAAATCCCCGAGCCCAATCCGCTCGCCCCGACGAAAGAATTCATGCCTACCGAGCAAGTCGCTGCCGGTGCGACTCCGTCCGATGCAGAGGACGCAAGGCAATTCACCGTGCAATCAGTGCAACTGGAAGAGGCCCTTCCGGATCTGCCAGGGTACACGATTCGAGGAGAACTCGGGCGAGGCGGCATGGGCGTTGTTTATCTCGCTCACCAGATCGCTCTGGACCGATCAGTCGCCATCAAGACGGTCAACGTCTCGAAGGCGGCGAACGAACAGTTGATCGCTCGTTTCGAAAAAGAGGCCATCAGTCTCGCTCAACTCCGACACCCTAACATCGTCGTGGCCTACGATTTTGGCCGCCAAGGTTCTACGCTGTACTTGGTGATGGAACTTCTTGAGGGGATGGACCTCGAACAATACATCACGGAACACGGACCCCTGGACGAGTTCCCAACCTTGTGCGTTCTCCGTCAGGCTGCCTCGGGACTCGCTCACGCCGCTCAGGCGAATTTAATCCACCGCGACATCAAGCCAGGCAACCTGTTCTTGATTGAGCCACCGGAAGGTTCTTCTCTCCCAGAAAACGTCTACCACGTCAAGGTAACCGACTTCGGTCTCGTGCAACTCCAAGGCGACATCGATCAGGCCAAGCGACTCACTCAAACCGGTAGCGTCGTCGGGACTCCATTATTCATGGCCCCCGAACAAATCCGCGGGACGCCGCTCGATCTGAGGTGCGACATCTACGCCCTCGGGATGACTGCCGTGAACATGTTGACCGGAGAGACTCCGTATCCGGACAAGACGGTCTGGGAAATCGTGACCGATAAGGCCCAGAACCTTGCGTATCCGATCCCGGAGGATTGTTCGCCTCCCACCCAAGCCCTCATCCGCGCGATGCTGGCTCCGGTTCCCGACGAACGGATTGAC
>CAYYUU010001019.1:0-3175 GCA_964474955.1 uncultured Alcaligenaceae bacterium
GCACGACTTTTCCCGTCTTGATGTCAAACATGCGGACGTTCGTATTTTGTTCGGCCACGACCATGAACCGTTCGTCCGGCGTTACAGAAATCGTTCTGGCCGAACTGTACATCCGATAATGCCGGATGGCTTGCCCAGTCTTGAGGTTCCACAAAATGACCTGGTTGTCCGTGGCACCGGAAAGGGCCTTCGTCCCCCGGGCAAGGAACTTCACGTCGAAAATTGTCCCGCTGTGCGAGAAAGTCTTGAGGAGCTTCCCCGTCTTGGCGTCGAACAGGTGGACCAGACTGCTGGAATCTCCGCCGAGCACTTTCCGCCCATCCTTCGAAACGGCGACGCCATAAAAACCGCCCCCGAATCGCCGGAAGTTCTGTTTCGTGTACGTTTGAACGAGCTTACCCGTCTTGACGTTCCATTTTTTGATCGTGCCATCGTAGCTCGCCGTGTACGCAAAACGCCCGCGCGGAGAGAACGTCGCGCTCCACACAAAGCTGTTGTGCGAATTCAAATTGTGAGTCTTCTTGCCCGTCTTCGCGTCCCAGAGCGAAGGCGAGTTCATGGCCGTGCCGGCGACGATCGTTTTACCATTCGGCGAAAACGCGACCCCATACACGTTGTTGTTCTCGTACATCGTGCGAACTAATCCGGGCTTGCCGAAGTAGTCCCACTGTGCCACTCCGTCCTCGGGCGGAGGCACCATTGCAATCCGAGTGCGCAGTCGTTTTTCCTCGTCACCCTTGGCGTTGTAGACCGCGTCTTGATACCACCGAACCGCTCGTTGTCGCAGGCGAGTCCGGAGTTGGCCTTTGACTCCATCGGCCACCCTCCACCAATTATCCCCCAACGTAATCTGGTCCTTCCAGTTTCTCGGTTTGGCAAGGTCGCGTTGAGCAAGGACACGCAATTGAGCATCATCGCTCTGGGCCAACAAGAACAACCCTCGATTCCACTGCCCTTTCCGTAAGCAAAGGTACCGCCCCATCTGCGTGTTCGCTTCGGCGTCTTCCGGATTCTGCTTCAAGGTTTTCGCAAACGGCGCGAGCGTGGCGAACTGCTTTTTTGTCTCGATTACGTCTCGGTGGGCCCTGCGGACGTCAAGCACGAGGGGAAGCGATTTCGTCTGTGTGGCGACCTTCTCGGCCACTTCTGCGAGTTTCAGGCCGACTTCGTACTCATCCGCAGTAACGGCATTGCGGATGTCCTGGAGCAAAATGTCGGTGACGGACTGAAACTCTTCGGTCGTCTTGAGCGATTTGGTGATCGCAAGGAAGACCAACGCTCGCTCCTTCGGCAGGTCAATCTTGTAGCGTTCCGCGATTTCGTCGACGACGGCAAGGGCCGTGTTCACGTCCCCGCCCTGGACCGCGAGTCGCTGAGCCTCTTGCAATCGGGCATAAATATCGACCTGACTCGGTGTTCTTTGATACACTTGATTGAGGAGGGCTTGTGCCAGATCTCGTTGGCCTTGTCGGCTCGTTTCCGCGCGACCGTAAGAAAACCGGAACTCCGCTTTGACTCGCTCGATGGCCTCCGAGACGATCTTGGCTTCGGGAACGTTATATCGCTTGGTAGCGGTTTGGCCCGAAACGCACGGCGTTAGTACGAACAACACGAGAAACACCAAGCCCAAACTGCCAAATGGTGTTTGAGCGAGCCGACCGAGAAGAACAAAACCTGGAAGACGTTGCATGGGTTAGCTCTTTCTGGCTGAAAGCATGGGGATAGTAGTTGAGTCGAACAGAATGAGTTTTGTCGGGTGAAAGGGCCGGAAGGTTTGTTTCTCGCTTTGCTCGCAGCTGTTTAGGCGGAGAGGCACCCGACAAACATGGACCAGGAATATTTTTTCGATTTTTCGGCAATGCCCACTAAGATTAGACGAACTACCTTTCGGTACGTCATCCTGAATTTTTCGTTTCGGACCAAAATCTGGTTTCGGCTCGGAGGCTCACGATCAGTTAGATTCGTACCATCGAACCCAACGAGATATTATTTCATTCCGATACAAGGATACCAACCCCAACCTGCAGGTGTCACCAGATGACGGATCAGAAATACTCACAACAACCGGACGACGCGTGTGAATTGGAGATGAACGTCGGTCGGCCAATGACCAAGGCCGTCAAGAAACTGCTATTTTTTGCCGCGCTCGGATTTCTTGCTATCATCTTTGGCGGTGCGATCATCGCGATCGTCAGCACGCTCCTGGCGTTCGCCCTGGTCGGCTTCGCGGTCTGGATTCCGTTCGACCTTTGGATCAACGGAGAAAAGGCCCTCTGGCACAAAGGCCTCCGCCGCGGGAAACGCTGGCTTGGCGAGACAAGGGATTTCGTCATGCATCCCGACGCCATCGGCGGCAGGATTCGCGACGGACTCGTTCTCTCTATCCCCTTCGTCCTCGAAACATTATGCGGTGCCGGAGTGGGTTGCCTTTTGGTGTATCTTGCCCATCCGAATCCTACCAGCGACTCCGCTCCCTGGATTCTGGCGGGAACCGCCGGTGGTGGCATTGGCTTCTTGCTGGCCCTCAGTCATCACGTTCCGGAGGCCACACACGAAAACCTATCAGAAACCCAACCGGGTGCGGACACCAACGCATAGGTGTCCTCGTGGACAACGATGGAATGGGTGTTTTTGAGCGTTGCCTTTTTTGGTGGCTCGGGGACGGGCCCCCGAACACCGTCTCTCGCGATTGCGACCATTACTGATCCGAACGCACCCGCGAAAAGCAACTTCCTGCTACATACGATATTCGCCCTCCAAATCCTGAGTATTGCCCTTTGCCTGCTTTCTCTTTGACTCCGCGCTCCCATCGACGAAAATCAAAGCCGTAGAACCAATCCATTCCTCTTGGCATCCGAAAGGAGCCGGATTCATGCTGCGTTACGTCTTGCTATTGTCTTGGGCATTGCTCGTCGCTGCGGATCTTGCGCTCGCCCAGAACAAGAAGGCAGTCCCGGCCCACCTCATCATTCACAATGCCAAGGTCATCACTGTCGATAAGCGATTTCAGATAGCCGAAGCCGTGGCGGTCCGCAAAGATCGGATCGTCGGGGTTGGAACGCACGCCTCGGTGATGCGGCACAAGGGACCTATGACCAAAATCTTTGATGCCAAGGGACGTACCATATTGCCGGGACTGTATGACAGCCACGTCCAAACGGTCGGAGCCGCGACG
>CAYYUU010001020.1:0-3171 GCA_964474955.1 uncultured Alcaligenaceae bacterium
GCCTTCGTGGAGTTCCTCGACGGCAGCGAAGTCATTGCGGCTGAGTTTCCGACGATCAAAAAGACCCGAAACGAGATGCAAACGTTCGCCTGGTGGGACCTTACGGTGGGCCAAGGCGAGGACGTCGTCCTGGGACCAGGTGAAGAAGTCGTGGCGATTGACCTTGCCCAACCGAAAGGCTTCCAGATGGGGTGGCGTGGGCAGTTCCCTCACGTTCAGTTGTTTCCCAAGATGGGCCAGTTTGAGGTCATGTTTGACGTGTTCGTTCACCCACGGCACGTGTTTTGTGAGCGATAGCACGAACCAGTTGTTCTTCTGGAGCTTCACCGAGCCGTCGAAAGTGCGAGACGGTGGTGGTGCCTCAACCAAGGTTCGCCCATCAAAACCGTCGTACACACGCAGTCGCAAGTACAGCGGGGTCTTTCCAGATACAAAAAAGAGCGCGTCGGTGTCCACGGTGTCGGGTCGTCGATCTTGTCGTGGAGTGTTGCGTACCGTCGGAAAGGTTCGATTGGCCTTGTAGTTTTCGGCAGGTTTGCGACCCAGTTCTCGCATTTCGACCCACCCCAACGGAATCGCCTGTCGGACCTCTTTGACCTTGAACGGTTCGCCATACATGTCACTGACGACGTCGTAGAGTGTTGGTCCGTCGTCCTCGAGCATCATGTCACTCTCGACGTTCCCGACGGTCTCGGGGTTGTCTCCCACGGTCTGCTCGTCACCATCACCAACACCAGCCCAGGCGTTTGGGTCGAACCGCTCGGTTCCGCCCGAAAAGGGGCTAATCTGTAACCAGAACGCGGAGACCTCGTTCGGAGCTGCCAGGGTCCCACCCACAACGCTTCCCACCACGAGCAGGATCAACACCAGTGCCACGGCTGGAAAGCCCAGGCTTCCGTTCGCTGAGTGTGTGCTGGAATTGCGAACGATCCAGGTGTTCCAGTAAACGAGCATCAACCACAGACTTGCGAGTCCAGCATAGATCCCGAGCCACGGCCCCATGGCCGAACAGTTCGGTAGGGAGACACTGAAGAGGGTCAAGAACAAACTCACGAGCCCAGAGAGTCGGAGGAACTGTGCTGACATCGAAAGAGCCGCCAACGCCAACCCGAGGTTCCGGAATGCGAGGAGGACTTTCATCTCTATCGGAATTCCACCGGCAATGTTGGATTGGTACTGCAATGGTAAGAAAGGTAAGAGCACTAATGCGGCCAGGAAGCACCCCACGACTTTCCGTGAGGAGGAATCCCGCCTGTTGCGGACCCACCAGTTCACTCCAACCGTTAGTCCCCCCAGTACCACCCAGGAGATCGACGCTAACCAAATAGATTGGCCTGGCAACGTGAACGCCAGGTCGACGAGACATCCCGAGTACAGCACGAGACCGATCGTCACCAGTTGTACTCGGTAATCGATTGGTGTCGTTGTATCGGGCGATCGAGCGTCAGGCATTGTGCACCTCCCGATCCAAGCGAAGAAGTTGTGCTGGGATCTCAGCGTGGCCCCTTAGGCGAACCCAGGGAACACGAACGACAGAGGGCTCTCTGGCTTCCGGAGGGGCCTCGCAAAAACAGGCTTCGTCAATCGCAATGATTCGCAAACGAGGTTGACGCAACACAAGCGAAGGCTCGCGTCGCAATGCCTGAAACGTTGTCACTACTAGTTGCAAACCATTTCTGAGGGAGGGTACCTCACGTCTGGTCAACACTTCAGGTAATGACATACTGGTGTCATTCGGGATCTCGGCCAACGCATCAAGAATACGCACGAGGTGTTGCCGTCCCCCATCCATGGGGAGCACTTTGTCCCTCACCACAAGCCCAACAATCATCCCTTCCTCGATACAATGCCGGGACAAACTGGCCGCAACACGTATGGCCCATTCCCGGGAGCCATCCCGACCATCTCCGGCATGGACTCCTGTCTCGACGTCCAGGATGATCTGGATGGATGGGCGCGAGCGAGCTTGGAGTTCGCACACGATGAGCCGGTCGTGTCGAGCGGTCTGGGACCAGTGAATCCGCCGCGGGTTATCACCACGGCGATAGGGACGGAGGCTGAGTACGTCTCCAGTCGTTCCCGGTTTGTTCCGTGTCGCGGTCCCTTCCTCGGAAATGTCGGTCGCGAGTTCGGGGAGCGGACCCACGGGGAAAGTCCGTGGATGGACGAGTAAGCTCCCTTGCACCTGCACTCTTTTGCGAGCTTGCCAGAGGCCAAACGGAAATCCTGTCACCAACCACAGTTCGCTCTGGGGGAAAATCCCCCGACAGGGCGGAATGAAGCTCTCGCGCACCAATGTAGTTCGCCACGCCAGGGCGACCGTGACAGTAATCTCCTGGTCGTCCCTGTCTGGTGTGCTAGAAGGGAGACCTTCGAGGCGAATTCCCCAACAACCAACGGGAAGGCGATTTCGTATCTGGATTATGACCGTCACCTCCTCACCTTCGCACACTCGAAGGCTTTCAAACGCCACTACTCCACGCAGGCCCAACACACTCATCCATGGCCACACCAACCCCAGAACAAGGATGCTCACGATGCCAGCGAATAAGACAAAGCCGTTCGGATGCACACTGTACCCAACGACGGCAGTGACCACCGCGGCAGCGACCAACACCGAGACCGGGTGTCGAAGCCACGAGATCGATTTGTCGAATTGCGGACAGTGGTTATGGGTCAAGAGCCGCACGAGCTTCTGTCCGAATCCGGTGTTGTTCGGAATCTTCGGCGGACTGGACATTGAGGACCCTCAATGCAACTGAGAGCGAAGGCGCGGAGATTTTAGTAATACCAAGTCATACAATCGCAACATTGGTTTTACCAGGTATTACCTTGTTGGCAACAGAACTTTTCAAATTTGTTGGAGGGTTCCAAGAGGACTCCTTCCAGCGTGTCGCTTTTCCCGTCGCTTCTGAAATCCGGAAGTGTCGACCAAAACTTGATCTTCGTAAGCGTGCAACAGTCTGAAAGTTGGCCTTGGCGGAAATACGTTCGAAAATGTAACCCGAAACTCGCGCAAAAAAGCTGAACGGAACCCATGCAGTCAGAGAGTCTCGCTTTGGGAGAATTATCACTCCCCTGCCCGTCAATGATTCTGATCTTCTCGTGTGCCTGCATCTTCCGGCTCTGGGGTGGCCTTGACTGCACCAACAAGGAGGTAGAAGTCTGCAA
>CAYYUU010001021.1:0-3160 GCA_964474955.1 uncultured Alcaligenaceae bacterium
TTGGCCGAAGGGGCCAAGGCAACCGACGAAGAACTCCGGGACCGGTGCGTGGATGCCCTAGCCCGACTCACCGTCGAGGAGGCCGAGGGGCCGCTGTTGGCGGCGCTCCAACATGCCGATGTCGGTACTCGCCAGAACGCCGGATACGAACTCGGTCGTCGAAAATTGACGAAGAGGGCAAAAGCTCGGCTGGTTGCATTGTTGCAAGATCACGACGCCCGGACCTACGCCGCGCTCGCGTTGGCGAATCAGGAGGACAGAGACCCGGCCGTCATTCCGAACATCATCACCGTTTTCAAAAGTTGCACGGATCGGGAACGGAATGTCGTTGGGCAGGCGTTACAGCGGTTCGAAGAAAAAGCCGTCGATCCGTTGTTCCAGGTCTTCGCAGATTCGGCGCAGAGTGAAAAGGTTCGATTGGACGCGTTGCAAACACTGGGGTATTTCGGAAGACAGGCCAAGTCGGCGACGCCGAAACTGGCGAACCTCTACAAGACGGCAGACAAGAAGTTCAAGGTACCGCTAGCGATCGCGTTGGCCCGGACGGGAGACAATGTCGCTGGCGTGTCGGAACTCGTGGAGGTGGCTTTGAATCCCAAGTGGTCGAGCGTCAAGAGCAATGCCGGTTCGGCCCTTCGGAATCTGGGACCAAAAGCCGAAGCCGCAGTCGAGCCGCTTCTCGCAACTCTCAACGCCAAGGATCAGAACATGCAGCGTGAAGCCATCAACCTGCTTGGTTCGGTGGGTCGGGAATCTCCCAAGACGATTCCGGCGTTGCTGAATTTCCTACGATCAAAGTCGGACCGGAACTTGCGATCAGTGAGCCTGCAATGTTTGGAGCAAATCGGCAAGGCAGCTGTTCCTTCTCTCGTTCGTGTTCTGAGGGATGATTCGTACGCCCAGCACGAGATCGCTCGGACGTTGGGTTTCATCGGCCAGGAAGCGAGTCAGGCGGTTCCCGAACTGCTCAGGTTGTTGCCGCACAAAGACCGAAAGCTGGCGGGAGCGGCGGCCCTCGCGATCGCCCGGATCGAGCCGAAGCACAAAGAGGCCATCCCCGTGTTGGTCGAACTGATGCATTCCACGAGTCCTTCTCGCGAATCGGCGACCTCGATGATTGGGAATTTCGGCTCGATGGCTAAGAGTGCGGTTCCGGATTTGGTTCGAGCGTTGCAAGACCGTGATGCCCGATACTCCGCGCTCAATGCGATTTCTCAGATTGGTCCGGATGCCGTCGCGGCCGTGGAACCAGTCACGAAATTGTTGACGACGAAGGATGCTGGTTCTGCGGCCAGGGCATTGGGGAACATGGGGCCCGCTGCCAAGGATGCAGTGCCGCAGCTGTTGAAGTTACTTGAGAACGTTCGCCACATGCAGTCTGCGGTTGGGGCACTCAAACGAATCGGCGGAGATCAGGCCAAACAAGCCGTGCCTGTTCTGGTCGCGAAACTCGAAGACGTCGATTTGCGGCGGAGTGCTTGTTATGCGTTGTCGACCGTTGGTTCGCTCGACGTCGAGAAGGCGACCCCTGGTTTGCTGAAGTTGGCGAAAGATCCGAACGCGATGTATCGAGCGGAAGCCATGCGGGCTCTTGGTTCGCTGAAGGTCACGCAGGCCGTTCCGATTCTCACGCAGGCGCTCGAAGACTCCGACTCTCAGGTTCAGGTCGCCGCGGCGTATGCTCTCGGTGGGGTTGGTCCGAAGGCCGCTGCGGCAGTGCCGAAATTGCTTGCCGCGGTCGACTCAACAAATGGCGCACTCCGGACTGCGGCGATCAATGCTCTCGGAAGTTTCGGGGGCGCCGCCGAACCAGCCGTGCCGAGGTTGATCAAGGCGCTGGACGATCCCAAACTCCGAGTCACGGCAGCGCGAACACTCGGTCGCATTGGTCCCAAGGCGACGGCCGCCATTCCTCGGTTGATCCAGCTGCTGGACGATCCGAACTTCCGATACACAGCCGTCCAGGTCCTCGGCGATTTCGGTCCGGCGGCAAAAGCTGTCCTACCCAAATTGCGGAGTTTGGAGAACGAAGGATCGAAGTATCAACGTCGGTATGTCCGGGAAGCGATCGAGAAAATCGAAGGGTGATAGCCAGAAGAGATGCGGGAGTTTGTTGGAGTGTGGATGCTCGGCGAGGCGAAGAACCAAAACAAAGACAGAAGACATCAAAGCGTCGTCGAGCCACACTCCAAAACACACCAACCCAAAGCGCCAGCCGCGTATTCCCACCTTTGTTCCCGAACCTCCGTTGGCCTTCCGTTTGGTTTTGGGCTCTCCGTCTTTTGGCCATCGGAAAGCCTCTTCGAAGATCGTGCATCATGCTGACGAATGTCGCGGAATTACGTTTCCGGGCGTTCGACTTGAGCTGTTTCGAAAGACAACAAACGAAATTTATTTTCGCGGCAGGCCTCGCATTGGCATCCAATCTGGATGAATTCCTTACCTTCGTGAACAAATAAACCTCGTATGGTGGGTGCGACGCCGTCCCGCCGATCCTTTCTTCGCCAGTTCGAATGTCTGTCTTGCCGAACCGTCGATTTTCCATCGTTGGCTCGGAAAAATTCAGGAACAACCATCGATTCGGGAGTGCGCTCTTGTTGTGCGCCTACAATAAACGAGTAGATTGGATGAGAGCAAATGTCTGACAGAAATTTGCAACGCAGAGGCACTCATGTCACAAATCGAAACTTCCCCCTCCAGCGACCAACTGGAGACGTTCCCGAATCAATATCCGGATCGGGAATACACCGTCGAGATCATTTGTCCGGAATTTACAAGCATGTGCCCGAAGACCGGACAGCCGGATTTTGGGACGATCACGTACACCTACACTCCTGGCGAATCGATCGTCGAGTTGAAGTCGCTCAAATTGTACCTCCAACGATATCGGAATGAGGGTGTGTTCTACGAAACGTTGATCAATAAACTGCTCGATGATTTCGTGAAGGCGTGCCAGCCGGTTCGATGCAAGGTTGTCGGGAACTTCACTCCCCGTGGTGGAATTCGAAGTGTCATTACGGCGGAGTATGAGCAGAAATAACAGCGGATTGAAGTTCGGTTTTCCAGATGGCACGGCAGACCCACACGAGAAAATTGAAAACAAAAACAAAAGCGGCATCGAGCTGCCGCACTCCAAAACAAAACAAAGACAACGGCACAC
>CAYYUU010001022.1:0-3155 GCA_964474955.1 uncultured Alcaligenaceae bacterium
GGCCGATTATCGAACCCTGTTCACCGTCGACATTGCCTTCGTTGAATATGTCGCGGAGAGCATCTTGCGGCGTACTACCTCCGACAAACCCAATAAATCACCTGTAGCTGTCTGGCCATTCTGGTCCTGTATTGAGCCTGGCCTTTTCGCCGGATGGAAAACGCTTGCTCTCGGCGGGGGACAACGCGGTTCGAGTTTGGGACGTGAAGACGGGAACGCTCGTCCAAACGTTTGTGCATGCTCGGGACGTTCGACAGGCGAAATTCTCCCCGACCGGTCGGCGGGTCATCGCGGGTTCCATCGATGGAGCGATACGCCTCTGGCAACTCCCGAAGTAATATTTGAAGTGCCGGACCGGAGGACAGCCTAGTTTTTCGTAGCTCGACTCTCCGAACGCGAAAGAAACGAATGTCCGTTTCGTAGGTCCACGCGGCCCGCATGGACCTTTGTCTTGACTGAATTTTCTTTGGTCCACGCGGGCCGCGTGGACCTACGACAAATGCAAAAACGGACAACAATAAATTTCGCGTTCCGATGCCTGTTGTCCGTAGAGCAGGCAGGATGCCTGCTCGAAAGAGAACGCAGAAACTGAGTGTCCTCAACCCAAACGGGATTTATTGTCCGCATACTCCCAACTTGGCTTAGGCAAGATTCCCGAGAACCCCATCCCCGCAGAAGTTCTCACTGCCAAAGTTTCTGATGCGATGCCCGAAACCGTGAGCCAATGCCATGAGGAGACGATTGTGGGGGACGCGATTGTAGTCCAAGGAACGCCCCATTCGGAAACCGAGACCGTTGCCAACCATGACAAACGGAATGTTGTTCAGGGTATGAGAGTTACCCTTGCCCAGTTCGTTGGTCCACACCAGCAGAGTATTATCAAGCAACGAACCGTTGCCACCGGGCTCCCGAGTTTCGGAAAGCCGACGGGCCAGGTATGCGAATTGCTCGCAATACCAGCGATTGATTTTCGTCAGTTTTTCCTGAGATTCTTGCTGGTTGTCGGAATGATGCGAAAGTTGGTGGTGGCCTTCCGAAATGTTCAACCAGGTCATGCGAGCCTGACCGACCGAGTTGGTCATTTGCAGTGTCGCAACGCGAGCAAAGTCGGCCACGAAACTGTTGACGAGCAGGTCGACCTGCATCCGGGTTATCCGGGGCATGTTGTCGTTGGTGTTGCGAACATCGGCTTCGAGTTGCGGTTCCGGATGATTCTGTTGGTCTGTTGCCTGAAGGTCTTGTTCCATCTCCCGAACGAACGTTGTGTGTTCTTCGAGCAGCCTCCGGTCTTCCGTGCTGACGGCGGAAGCAACCCGGTCCAGGTCGCCGCGCAAGTCATCCAGAATACTCCCCACGGTTTCGCGGTCACGCATTTGACCGTAGAGGCGATTGAACATCTGATAGGGATCGTCGATCGGGGCGATGGGTCGGTTCGGACCGGCATAGACCATTCGCGTCCAGGTGTCAGCCCGGTTGGGCACCATCACGCCGAATTCCAACGACCCGAATCGCGTTCGCGTTGCCCGTTCGCGTTGGAGAAAGCGTTTGATTTCCTGGTCGATGGACAAACCACTGGCCCAACCAGCCGGCGTATGGCTGCCCCCTTGAATATTCCCAGGAAACAGTTCGGTCCCAGTTAACAGACAGCCCATGCCCCGCATGTGGGCGTCGCCGTCACCACGAACACGGTCGCAAATTCCCTTGAGAATCAGGGTCTTTTCCCGAAACGGTTGCAGGGGGGCGAGACTTGCTTTGAGTTGCATGTTTGCCAGATTGCCCGTCTCGTCTGGCCAAAACGTGTTCGGCACAACCCCGTTTGGGCTGAACATAATGACTAATCGTTGCTTGCGTCGCTGCTGGTTGGCAAAGGCAAGGCTGGGAAGGTTGCCGATGAACGGGGCAACGCCTGCAGCGATTCCCAGATTGCGAATGAACTCGCGGCGGGTGGTCATGGAAAACTCCGAAATTTCTTTGGCTTGATGAATCAGTTATAGAGGTATGCGGTGGTGTCCGTTGACTGTTTCGTGTGGCAATCGAATGCGGTTCGATGGATACCGATTACAGGCGTGGTTATACGAAAGAAGGTATGGGACAGCGGTCCCACACCGCTGGATACATTATAGTCCTTATCGGCGGACGATCGAGAGAAATCTGACGCTAACTGGCAGGTCGTTTCTTCGTGCGCTCGTTTTCTCCCGTTGTTTTCCTCCCGTCCGGCCGCAGCGCCGTTTCGACCATGATTTCGACGACCAATCTCCGGATGTTGTAATCGTGCTTGACGAATGAACGCCGCAATTCCGTGAGCTTGTTGGGACCGAAAGCCACCATCGGTTGTCGGACGAAATGATGGAAGAGGCGAGACGTAAACGCCTCGGCAACATCGTCACTTTTTGTGAGAAAATTTGCCAGATCTTGCTGATCTTTGAATTTTACCGTGTCCCCCTCTTGGTTCACATAAGAGCCCGTAGCATCGATTGGTTTCCCCTTTTCTTCCTTGCGGAAACCACCAATGGCGTCATAGTGTTCCAGGGTGAAGCCGAGATTGTTGATGACCGCATGGCAGCTCATACAATTTTTCGGGCTCGTTTGCAGGGCAACACGCTCACGAGTATTCGACTTCGGGTGCAATTCTGGGGCCAGCGGAGTAAACGCATCCGGTGGCGGCCGCAGGGCCACTCCCAGGACATTGCGAGCCAGGAACACACCGCGATGAATCGGAGAACTCGTGTCGGCGTAGGAGAAATGTGCCAACAAATACGGATGCGTCAACACGCCCGCTCGCTTGTCGGCCTTCAAGGATACTTTTTGGAACGGAGCGTCTTCCGGAAGACCGCCACCATACAGTCTGGACAGTCGGCCGTTCAGATACAGATGATCGGCTTGGAGCAACTGGCGAAAATCGGCCTTCTCCGACCACAGCGTCTTGTGCAAAAACAACTCCAGGGACGTTCGTAAATCGGAGATGACACGCTTGTCAAAGCCCGGAAAACGTTTCGCTTCCTTGGCCAAAGCCGCAGGTTGGACTTGGTCGACGTGCAACCACTGCAACAAGAAGTGGTGTAATTTGGCCTTGGCCCTGGGATCATCAAGCATCCGCAGAGCCTGCCGACGAACATCCTCACGGCTCTTGAGCTTCCCGGACCGGGCAGCCGCGA
>CAYYUU010001023.1:0-3153 GCA_964474955.1 uncultured Alcaligenaceae bacterium
AGTGCACGATTTCGCCCGGACGCGGCGGCACCAAGACCTCCACCAAGATTCGAATTTCGTGATTGATTCGCAAGAACGGGCCGACTTCGACCCAGGGTTGGTCGCTCCACCCGTGGGCGAAGATGGGTTTTGTCTCGTCCGTCGAGACGGTCAGGCTCGCCGACAAACGATGGCCCATTGTGCCTCGAAACTCCAAACCCTGTTTGTTGATCTGCAACTGCGGAGGTTTCGTCAATCCAAGGGCTTCGAAAAATTGTTGAATCGCGGCCTTTCCGGAGGCCGACGCCCCCGAGACGGGATACGTCCACCCATTGGATTCGTACCAACGTCGAACGTCCCCCGCTTCGAACAACACGGCGGCTTCCTTGAGTTTGCTCTTCGCCTGAACAGCTAC
The DNA here is from genome assembly GCA_964474955.1 of uncultured Alcaligenaceae bacterium. GTDB lineage: Bacteria > Planctomycetota > Planctomycetia > Gemmatales > Gemmataceae > CAYRFQ01. Next base: position 395 of record CAYYUU010001023.1, read on the forward strand.
TCCCCGTGGAGACGTAGCGCCCGCCAAAGATTCGTTGGCGACTTCTGGCGGTCTGGGAAATGGTCGGATGGGAACTTTCGCCGTGACGGGTATGGTGGTCTTGCCGCCGTTGGTGTCGACGATGATTTCTCCCTTGAGAGGGACTCGTCCGGCTCGCAGTTTGTGACCCAACACTCGAACCGAAAGCGTATAGAAATCTCGCGTTTGAAATACTTTTTGGGAGACGCCGAGGTTTTCTCCGAAGGCCAGCCAATCGCAGTCCGACCAAAGGAGTCCCTGCAGCAAGAGCATTCCCTGATTGACGATGGTCAGTTCGAACGTGCGATTTGTTCCAGGGACGAGATCGCCCAGGTCCTCTTCGGTCGGACGAACACTCAACTCGGCGGGCCGCAAAAATTCGGCATCGGCGGGGAAACGATCGAGTAACTGGCTCATCCCCTGGTCGGGGTCGGGATGCTTGGCGGCTTCTTTGGCCACGAGCGACAAGTCCAGCCGACCGATGTTGCCGAAGAACGTCTGCCAGTTTCCCTCGGAGAGATGGAGCAGCGCCTCGGACCAGTTGTTGTGACAGGCAAATGCCAACTCGTTGAAGTTCGCGCAGGTCGATCCATCGGAGAAGAAAAACGGGGACGAAAAGGCCATGCTTCCGGCACACATCGGCCCATCTTGATGGTCCGCCGAAAGCGAGGAGCCGTCGAAATAACAGTAGTGCGCAAAGGGTGGGTTGCCTCGCGAGCAGATTCGACACGTCTGTACATCGGTCGTTGCCGTCGTGGAATGGCGAAACGATTGCGTGCCCGGGACTCCGGCTTCGGGGACCGTTCTGTGATCGTTGAGAGATGTGGGCGGCTGGTTGGGGAGTGGAATGGTTTCGCCGAGGCCCGAAGGAGCTTGCGGAGCCGTACCGACCGAGACACTCGCGCCGGCTACGCCTTGCTGTTGCGGTTTTGGAAATGTCATGATGGTCTGACACGTGGGACAGCGCCCTTGTCGACCATAAAGATTGGCCGAGATGCTCAGGACCTGACCGCATTTTGAACACGAAACGTTCATCAGTTCTCCTGGGACGTCGTCACGCCAAAAGACAGAGAGCGACGACGCCGGGAAAATATGCCGCCAACATCAAAGCAATTTATCCACTGCAAATACTGATTCTAATCACTCTGATTGTAGCAAATAAAAACATAGTCACAATCAAGATTGCATCCAAACACTGTCAGTGGATACTTCAACCGACTGCCATCTTGAGCCAAAACAGATACGTTTCTTTGAAACTACCGCTTTTTGGGTCCCGACCACAGAAAAATTTGGCACGAGTATTTCCTTCTAGCCTCGTGGGTTGTCGCCAGAACGATCCCGATTGGATGCACTTTTTCATTCCCGATCTCTCGGACCACAGAAACTTGTGATTTGATTTCCCGGAGCTATTTTGGAATAACAGGAAAGTGCTCAAGACTGCCACGGTCGTGGTGCAAAAAGTACAGAAATACATTTCCCCCCTACGAGACAACATCCGTGGAAAACATATCCTGCCCCCATTGTTCCGGCGCAGTTCTCAACGACCCGCGACTGGCGGGGCAAGTGGTTGCTTGCCCGACGTGCCGAAATCCTTTCCGCATGCCTTCCGCGGACCCCGCGCCGAATCCGCCGTCGCCCGGTTCGGTTCCAACTCCCTCACCGCCTCCGAGTCCTGCGGTTCCGACGAAGCCGTCTTCGCCGACGCCCGCAGAGAAAAAAACGCCCGAAGACAAAAAAGGCACGTCCGAAAAGAAGGCCCTGCCAACCCCTGCCAAACCGGCGTCGAGCGACCCGTGGTATTTGGCCTCGACCGAAAGATATTACTGGCTCTTGCCTTTCCTGGCTCTCGGAACTGGGGCGTTGGCCCTGATCTTGGGAGTCGGAATGTTGGTCTGGTTCTTATCCGTGAGTCGCGGAGACTTCTGGACAATTTTCTTCGGGTTGGTCGGATTTTTGTTGTACTTGGCGGCCATCGGTTGGTTCGTGATCTTGAGCGTCGTGCTCGTGTCGCTCATCCGGTTATGGCTGGCGAGCGCGAAGAACCTTCAGGAGTTGCGGCGAAAATTGGAGAAGAAATAACGCGAAGCCGCTTTGGTATTTTCGGATTCCTCGCTTGCGCTTCGGGTAGGTATATTTTGGAGTGCGGCAGCGTGCTGCCGCTTTGGTATTTTCGGATTCCTCGCTTGCGCTTCGGGTTGGTGTAAGAGTTCCTCGCTTGCGCTTCGGGTTGGTATGTTTTGAAGTGCAGCAGCGTGCTGCCGCTTTGGTAGTTTGTCTTTGTCTTTGTTTTGTTATCGTGAGTTTCGCGATCACTCTACTCGCAATTCGTACTTTGGAAACCGCTTCGAATAATACGTCTGCAGTTCGCCGCTCTCGTCTTCGCGAACGATATATGCCGCCGCATGGGGCGTCTTTTCGATGAGCTTCAATCCCTCCTTCGGACCCAGGACGCAAACGGCCGTTGCGAGACTATCGGTGGTCGTCGCATTCGGGGCGATGACCGTCACGCTCGTTCGTCCGACGAGCCCGAGTCCCGTGCGGGGATCGACTATGTGGGAATATCGCTTGCCCTTGATTACGACGAATTTCGACACGTCCCCGGACGTCGAAACGGCCGAGTTCTGCAATAATAAATAGTGCTTTGGCTTGGCCTTCGGATCTCGCTAAGGAGCAATTCCGACCTTCCAGCCTCTCTTGTTGGGTGGCGCAGCTCCGACGGCAAAGTCACCACCACCGGCCAC
>CAYYUU010001024.1:0-620 GCA_964474955.1 uncultured Alcaligenaceae bacterium
GCTCGAGAACGGCACGAATTCCGTTCCCATGGCCGCGCCGAACCCGACGTCGAGAAGGTTACGAGGCTCAAGGGCTTCCAACGCTAAACGTCGCTTACCACGACCACGTCCTTTGGCCGACGATGGAGATGACCGAACTAGAGATCGGAAAGAAAACGGACGGACCATGTGTGGGATACCTCAAAGGAGAACGATGACGAACAAACTGGCGCTCGGATGGAAAATGGAGAGATTACAAAGTTGCGAGTTCATAAGTTGTCGAACATCTGCGAAACAATTGCGCAAATGATAACAACCGTGACAATAACGCTGAGAGATGTGAAATAAATTATATATAAATCATGAAACAATCAAACGAAACTCATGATTTTCCAAGAAACTATCCGGCGAAGGTTGTTGAAGTCCGCGTGGGACAATCTCGGGCAGCACGACACCAACAAAAAGTCGGAAAGGGACAAACCGACCATCCGTAAGCTTGGGGCCATGGTGTTGATCGGTTTGTCCCTTTCCGGCTTCGGGCAGTTGACAAAAACGGCCTCTGCGACTCGTCATTCGCTTTGAGCCTATCGACGATGTCTGCGTGAACCTCGCCCTTGGCGATCGGGGCGTCGACGGTGAAC
>CAYYUU010001024.1:630-3151 GCA_964474955.1 uncultured Alcaligenaceae bacterium
ATCCGTTTCCTTTTGGAGGGGGGCGATCTGGCTTTGGTCCGCACCTTCTTGAGGTGGTCGCTGTCGTCGTGGCTCTTTATCTCTTCGCGGTTTCGCCACGTCAACGTCCGCATCCGTGCTGGCGCCGACGTCGATGACATCCTGTCGGGACGACCCCTCGAAGATCACCCGTTCGACTTCGTTGTAGGTAATGTCCTGGCCATTCATTTGTAGATCGTTGTCCGTCGCAACGAACGTGTCACTCTCTCGCGTCCCCAGGACGCGGATACTGTCACGGCGGTTGCCCGCGTCGACCTCGATGCCACCAGGCAGCGACGCAGTGGGCTGGCGTACGTCGATGGTGAATTGGTCTTCCGAAGAGTCCGCGCCCACGACGATGACCTTCTCGATCTGGTCGAGAGACCCAGAAGCAACGACCTCCTGCGATCGGCGATCGACGATGTCCACAGTGTCCTCGTCGACGACAAGGGCGATGTCACTCGATCGGACTCCTTCGTTGCCCCCGTAGTACAGGACCTCTTCGGTATAGAAGACGTTCTCCTGGAGGTTCGTAATCTCGGTGTTCCGCAGGATGACGTCGGCCAGGGTCGTGTTCTCGATCTGGTCGAGCATGTCCCCGGCGAAGACATTTTGGTACCAGTACCTGTCACCGTCCCGGAGCCGTTCGAACTGATCAACGAGGACGGTCTGGTTGAGTTAACCCATACTGCTTCCCTCGATATGATCTTCGGCCAGGGCACCGACCCAGACGTCGATGTTGTCCACCGTGCCGTAGGCTTCCTCAAGAGCAGCCCGAACTTCAGGGTCGGAGGTGATCTGGTCGAAGCTGGTCACTCGTTCCAGGCCCAACTGTTCGCGCGCATCGTTGTAGCTCGGGAGACCATGATCGCGTCCTCTTTGGATATTCAGCGACGCGAGGTCAAAGCCTCCCGAGCCCGGAGGTCCGAAGAGGAAGTTTCGGACGTCATCGACGACCTGGTTGTCGATCTCCTGGGCTTGTTGGGAGGCTAGCCCCTTGAGCAACGAATCGATCCCATTCTCTGCGATGGCGGAAGGATTGAAGAACGCATCTTGTAAGTCCAGGTTCCCGGCATCAATGACATTGCCGTCGTTGTCCAGACGAAGGAGTTCGGTGGACAACATGCTGTGGCCGAATCGATAGGACGCTGTCGAGAAGATGTTGGCAATGTTCGGATCGACCGAGGGGTCATATCCTTGGTAGTCACTCAGAGCGTCGACCCCGAGGAGTGCCGGGAGGAACTCGCTGTAGGTGATCGCTTGGATTTCACCGATGACGATGGCACGGGCTGCCAGGTAGACCTCTTCGTCGGTCCAGTCGGGCTTCTCGGCAGCGATCTGGTCGGCCCACCAGTTGTGCTCGCGGACCCAGAGGGTGTGCATGGCCGTCAATCCAGCTTGCTCGTTTGCCCGGACGTCACCCGCCAGGAAGAGAGCGTCACTCGTCCCACCTGCGTTCTCGAGTCCCTCTTCGTTGTACGGCAGCAGGTCACCTCCGCTCGTCTTGAGTTTACCCCCTTCGAATGTCCGCAAGGCGGCAGCTCGCTCCTCGTCCGAACCGTAGATCATGGACCCATCGAGGAACGCAGTGATCTGGTTGATCTGCTCGCGAGGGTTGTCCGTGTCTGTCCCTGTCGTCTCGTCATAGGCTGACCTGTTCAAACTGATCTCTTGTGTCCCTGTCCCGAAGGGGTCAAAGAAGAGGTCATCCGTGGGGACCTCGATGTTCGCCGACTCTGCTGAGTCCGCTCCTTCTGTGAGGTCGAGGTCATGGTCGATGAACTGTCCCCATTGCCAGAGGATGTCCGACAGATAGCGGTCATTCAGGATGGATTCTTCTTGTGCTGCGAGGAGGTTGCTCACCTCCCGAGCACTGGGTCGATCTTCTCCAGCGGAGGACGAGATACCGTCGCCGTAATCGGACTCGACAATCCGGATGAGCTGGGTGCCCGTACTACCCCAATCGGGATGCGTGAGGTTGTTCCCTGTCCCATCGATCGACGGCGGGCCGGTGAGAACGGACTCCGGGATCTCGAGGATCAAGTTGTCCGCCGATGGAACGACTCGGTCTTCGAGGTGTTCGAGTCGGAAGAACGCTCGAGTGTTCGACTTTTTCTGCATTGGGAATTCCCTACGTGAGACCTTGTGACGGAAGATGGGCGCACAGGGAGTGGTCTCGGCTCCTCGGTGCCGCAGAACAACGAACGAACGGTCGTTCGTGAACGATTCCAGCTTTGGGGAGTTGTTAAAGGGCCTCAGGAAGTGAGACGGCCAATGGAAGCAAAGGGCCACATTGGATTATCTCTCCATCGATCTCACGGACCGAATGTTGTTTGCTTTGCCTTGTTTCGTTTGTGGGCAGTTTGAGTTGTCTGGAGTTGTAAACGGAAAGACTTTTGTTTTTTCTACAACGGTGTGGACGTTTTTTTCAGAATTCGTTCTGGAATATTGAAGTGGACCCCTTTGTCTAGACCAAAAAAGTGCTTTCCTTAGCGAGACTTTG
>CAYYUU010001025.1:0-3148 GCA_964474955.1 uncultured Alcaligenaceae bacterium
CATCAGAGGTACGCGCGTGGCTTCCTCCCAAAGCGCAAACTTTCGCCAATGTTCTTTCTCTCCGAGGTGCCATCCGTGATCGCTCCTGAGAATGATAATTGTGTTCTCGGCGTGGGGGCTATTCGCAAGTGCTTCGAGGAGTCGGCCTAATTGCGCGTCCATAAATGTAGATGTTGCGAGGTAAGCTTGGACAGCTTTCTTCCACTGCTCCTGCTGGAGAATTTTGCGGTGGTCTCCGCCTGGGTTGGCCATCTTGACGCCGGATGGTGGGATGTCGTTGAGGTCACTCTTATTGACCTTAGGGAGCTTGATTTTCTCCAACGGATGCATGTCGAAATATTTCTTTGGAGCATGCCATGTGAGGTGAGGTTTTATATAGCCCACGGCTAATAAAAATGGTTTGTCGTATTGTTTCTTGAGTTTCTTAATAGCCCAGTTTGTCATCTCAGTGTCGGGCATGGCCTCATCGCCCACATCGACAGGTCCCCATCGCATGTTCCCACCAATTCCGTCTGGCGGGAGCTTCTGACGTGGGATATTACCTTTACCACGATAATATTCATCCCAACCTTTGGCGTCCGGGAAACGACCATGGTAAATCTTCCCACCGCCCCAAACATAATATCCATTCGATTTGAAGTATCTATTAAGGGGCACGAACTGTTGCATTGGAGTTCGCCAATCCTGGGGATTAGTGTAGACTCCGGAAGTCGAGGGACGAATGCTATGCATAAGACTTGCTCGCGAGGGATTACAGGCCGGTGCCGAGCAATATGCGTTGGCAAACAAGATCCCGCGTCTGGCCAGTTTGTCCAGGTTTGGTGTGCGAGATTGTGGGTGACCTCCAAGAACCCCGCACCAATCATTGAGGTCATCAATGGCGATGAACAAAATATTTGGGCGGGCTTTCTTCTGCCTTGCCAATGCGGATCCTGGAACGACTAGCATGCTTCCGCCAACAACTAACAAGAAGATGATCGAGTGACAAAGACGTCTCATCCGATGGACTCCTTCGTGGGATCAAGAATTGAGTTGTCGGCAATGGTAAACGGGGAAAGCGACGATGTAAAGAGTCTGGCAAAGCACATGACGCAAATCAAATAATATGTGATAAAATGGAACGTGGACGTTTGTTCAAAACTCTACCTCGGGCTAATCGTTTTTCCTGCCTTTGGAGAATGAAAAGAATCATGACGGACGAATTTCTCACCCCTGAAGAACTGGCTCGACAAGTCCGCCTGCACTTGGAAAGCTGGGTAGATTCCGGAGTCGGGCACGTCGAATCAATGAAACTCGACCTTTCGAGTTCTGAGCCGGCCGTACCGTCGTCGTTGGTAGAAGCTGCGTCAAAGGAAGAGCCGAATACGCGAGCGCCGCAGACTCCGCCGAGAGAACTCAACGTCGTTGGCCCCGTTGAAACTCAGCCGATGATGACGAGCCCGGATCTATTTTTTGCCGCGGAAGAGAAAGACCTGAATCCCGAGGAACGTAAAGTTGCGCTGACAGTTCTGGCCGATGAGGTCTCGAAGTGTACTCGGTGTGACGAACTGCCGATATCCCGAACGCAGACGGTCTTCGGCGAAGGACCGCTGGATGCCGAGTTATGCTTTATCGGCGAAGCTCCGGGCTACAACGAAGACCAACAAGGACGCCCGTTCGTCGGAGATGCCGGACAGTTGCTCGACAAAATCATCAAGGCTTGTGGGTTCAAACGAGAAGAAGTTTATATCTGTAACATTTTGCGTTGTCGGCCTCCCGGGAACCGAACGCCCACGGCAGTGGAGGCCGCCAACTGTCGTTCGCACCTGGAAAAACAACTCGAACTCGTTCGCCCTAAATGGATCTGTACACTCGGTGCGTGTCCTTCGCAACATCTTCTGGGTGTTGATTCGTCAGTGGGAAGGCTCCGCAAACGGTTCCATGACTACAACGGTATTCCGGTCTTGTGTACCTATCATCCTTCCTATCTATTGCGGAATCCCACGGCGAAGAAGGATGTGTGGGAAGATATGCAGATGCTATTGAAAGCGATGGGACGGCCCATTCCTGGGCAATAGAGTTTAGAATAAGCATCAGGACAATTCAGCCGGGCGCAGGATGTAGGACTGTTTTTCTCGGTAGGGTGAGGCCAGCTTGAGCGTGAGCGAAGGCCCACCTTTGTCTTTTTGTTCCCTGTTCCCTTTGTTGGTGGGCCTTCGCTCACGCTCAAGCTGGCCTCACCCTACGAACAATCCTCCAGAGAACGGACACTCATTTATTGTTCGTTCCGAGCGAAAGTTGACACTCCAGATCAAAGGCAATGATAAAGGTACACTGAGTGTGCCTACTACGTTCTCCACCCAGCAGCCTCTTCACCATCGAGGCGGAGTGTTAAACATTTCGCGCTCCCACCTGACTTGAGGAATTCGTCGAGTTTTACGGCGATCGGGCTGTAACCCCAACTCTCCAAATCTCGCATCAATGTATCGCATCCGTCATTGAGAATCACAGTCTTTCCGACGACAACAGCATTACAACCGAATCGGACGGCGTCGTATTCGGGAACGGGATATAGTTTTGGGATATGTTGCTTTAGGACTTTTTGGCCGTACTCATCGAACGCGTCCGGGAAGTACATAGCCTCGTCGGTTGCGAGGGGACAAAAGCAAGTATCAAGGTGATAGAACCGCCGATCCACGAGTTCTACCGGCAACACATGAATGTTGAGCATCTTGGCGATTTGATGATGCCCCCTCGCGTCACTGCGGATGCGATATCCCGCAAAGAGAGTCTCCCCACAAAATAGGGCATCCCCTGCCCCTTCGAAACAGACCGTATGGGGCAAGTGTTCGACGGTGTAATCGTGAGCATGGAACCACTCGTCGAAATACGGTGACTCGGCAGCACGAACCTTGTGGAGAAATCGGGAACTCACGAATGTCTTACCGTACAACAACCCCGCGTTCGCGGTGAAAACGAAATCGGGCAGGCCTTCCCGGGGTTCCAATAGTTCCACGTTGACCCCGAGCCCGACGAGTGTTTCGTAGAGCTTCGTCCACTGCTGTTGTGCTTGTCCGGGTTCAGCAGCACGTTCGAGTTTCATCCACGGGTTGATTTCGTATTCGATGCCGAAGTAGTCCGGTGGACACATGAGTATGGTTGGGTGAGT
>CAYYUU010001026.1:0-3138 GCA_964474955.1 uncultured Alcaligenaceae bacterium
AGAGAATCCGTTCCCTCCTCATATCGCTTTTGGCAGACGACCAAAGAGCCTGCCTCGCGGCGGCAAGTGGCAATATGTGGAAACCGATTGGGCCGCCTTCGATGCAAGCGACGAAAAGTTCGGAGGCGACAATACGTTCCGGCGGAGTGACTTCTCGAAACGTCCCGCCCATGCCCATGTTCGTTCCGTCATCCTTTTGCCATTCGTAGCGATATTTTCCACCGACTCGCAAGTCGATTTCGCAAACGGTCATCGACCAGCCGGGTGGTCCGAGAAGCCATCGTTTGAGCATCTCGGGTTTCGTCATCGCATCGAACACCAGCGCCCGTGGAGCCTGGAATTCGCGCGTGATCACGATTTCCCGGTCGCCCTGCGGCTGAATTTCGAGAGCCCCAAATTTCGTCGGTTGTTGTCCGGCTTCCTTGTTCGTTCCATCAGTCATTCGATTGGTCCTCGTTTTGAAGTTCGTTCAAGTACTCGTCGAGCCGGGAAAAATTATCCTCCCAGGCTTGGCGGTACTGTTCGATCCACTCCGAAGCCGCCTTCAGAGCCTCGGGACGAAGGCGACATGGCCTACGTTGCGCGTCTCGACTTCGCGTGATCAAACGAGCCTTCTCCAACACCTTCAGGTGTTTTGTGATCGCGGGCAGAGTCATGTCGAACGGTTCGGCCAATTCCGAAACGGTGGCCTCTCCCGAAGCCAACTTCGCCAGAATGGCCCGGCGAGTTTGGTCCGCGAGCGCCGCAAATGTCAGGCTGAGTTGGTCAGTCGCCATTCGTGTTTAACCTTCGAGCTAATTAACCGATTGGTAAAATAAATTCCGGAAAGAGTCGCGTCAAGGTCCGTCGAAGAGTTTACCGGGCACGCTGCTTTGGCTACGTGGATGTGGCCATTTGGCCCACACGTGGTGGTTCAACCTTCCACTACTTTCCGGCTTCCGCCTTCCTCCTTCTGCCTTTCTGTTTATTCCGAAGCCCCGAGCCCGAAAACTCTGCCTCTTCCGTTCAAAACTCGTTGACAACCCATCCCCAGAAACCGATGATGTATCGCAAATCTTACGCCCCGAAAAACGAAGTACATATCGGAAGTTACGAGATAGACATATCCTGACTGCGAATTGAAAAGGGGCCTGGCTATGGAGTGGGTCTATTGGTTTTGCGCTATTGTTGGCGGATCGGTCCTCATCATCCAATTCTTGCTCGTGGCGGTTGGCATTGGTGGGGTGGAGGATGCGGATGCTCCTGGTGACGTCGGGGGAGACTTTGGAGATGTCGACGTTTCCGGCGACGGCACTCCCGACGCGGGGCACTCTCCGGGCGTGACGAATTGGCTGTTTGGCGTGATCAGCTTGAAGACGTTGGTCGCCGGAGCCACGTTCTTCGGTCTCGTTGGCTTGGGCATGAAACAGGCTGGTTACGAAGGAGCCTTTCGGCACTTGGCAGCGGTCGGAGCTGGCCTCGTGGCCATCTTCCTCGTGAACTGGTTGACTCGATCGATGGCGAAGTTCAATGCCGATGGGACGTTTCGGATCGAACAAGCCGTGGGAGCAACGGGGCGAGTCTATCTTTCCATTCCTCCCACAAAATCGGGAACCGGCAAAGTTCACGTAAGCGTTCAGGGCCGTTGGGTCGAGTTGAAAGCCATCACCGCCGGAGAAGCCGTCCAGACCGGAACCAACGTAGTCGTGGTCCAAATCGTCACGAACGATACCGTCGAAAATCGGCCCGTCGCAAACTTGGAAACGACGGCGGTTTCGTAGCGGTGTTTCTGGCAGGAAAAACAATGGTGGGCCTTCACGATCGCTCGCGCTTCCCGCTTGCCCCACCCTACGACAAGCAAAAGCCGGACCGCACCCTCAGCCGACGAACAAAGATTTTACACACAATCTCCCTTTTCACCACCACGTCCTCGGTCGTGCTCGCCCGGGGACCGATTTCACATCTATGACCGAGGACCACCGATATGTTTGCTACACTCTTTCCGTTTGCCCAGGCCGACGGCCCGGCTTTGCCCATCAACATCTACTTTTTGTTGAGCATCCTGGCAGCCGTCATTTTCGTGTTTCTTTTGATCATGCTCTACGTCCAGAGGTACAAGCGGTGCCCGAGTAACCGAATCCTCGTGATCTTCGGAAAGTACACCGGGACCAACACCGGCACCCGATGTATCCACGGTGGGGCTCGACTCGTTTATCCATTGTTCCAGGACTACGGATATCTGTCCTTGGAACCAATGCAGATCGAAGTCCCGCTCAAGGGAGCCTTGTCGATCGAAAACATCCGCGTCAACGTCCCGAGCGTGTTCACCGTCGCCGTCGGCACGGACAAGGAAATCATGCAGAACGCAGCCGTCCGCTTGTTGGGCCTGACTTCCGAGGAGGTCAAGCACCAGGCCAGTGACATCATCTTCGGCCAACTCCGCCAGGTCATCGCGTCGATGCAGATCGAAGACATCAACCGCGACCGCGAAAAGTTCTTGCACAACATCCAACAATCGGTAGAACCGGAACTCGCAAAGATCGGACTCGTCCTCATCAACGTGAACATCACTGACATCACAGACGAGTCCGGATACATCGAAGCCATCGGTCGCAAGGCAGCCTCGCAAGCCGTCCAACAGGCCAAAATCGACGTCGCGGAACAAGAGAAGAAGGGACAAATCGGCGTCGCAGAGGCCGAACGCGAGAAGGCCATTCAGGTCGCCGAAGCCACGAAACTTCAGAAGATCGGGACGCGCGAGGCGATGCGTGACCAACAAGTCCGCCTCGCCGAGTTGGACCGAGACCAGAAGGTCGCCGAGGAAAGAGCGACTTACGAGCGAGAAGCCCAAATCAAAGACGCCGAACGAACCAAGCGGATTGCCGTCGCCGACGCCAACGCCAAGGCGATTGCCGGCGAAAACACCGCCCAGGCGGAAATCGCCAACGCCGAGGCAACTTTGAAAGTCAAACAAGCCGAAGCGTACCAAACTGGCGAAACGAAGAAGCGAGAAGCCGAGGCGAGTGTTTTGGAAGCTCAGAACCTCGCGATGGCCAAGGCCGCTTTGGCTCAGGCCGAACGAGTCGAAGCCGAACGACGCGCCGAACTCGAAGCTCCGGCCAAAGCCGAGAAAGCCAAAATCCTCGTCGAAGCCGAAGC
>CAYYUU010001027.1:0-3134 GCA_964474955.1 uncultured Alcaligenaceae bacterium
AAAGTGGTGTTTGCGCCGGAGAAAATCCGGTCGGCAAATTCCACGCACTCGATTCTCTCATTCCGCTCGGAATCGATTCTGCGCCTTATTCCAATTCCCAATCACGGCGTTCATCCGTTGCATCGTCCGATCGCGCCAAACGTACATTTCAATTCGTTGACCTGGCGATAGTTTACTAATTAAGTTGATCATGTGATTCTCATTCCGAATCACGACGTCTTCCACCTTGAGCACCACGTCATTGGCTTTTAGCCCGGCTTTCGCGGCGGGCGTTTGTGGATAGACTCGTTCGACCCAGGCGCCTTGCACTCGGTTGAGTCCGAGACGAAGCGCGTCTTGAGCGTCGAACGATTGGGCGAGTTGCATGCCTAAATATCCCCGAGAGACGCGACCGGTTTCGAGCAATTGTTTGCCGACCCGTTTCGCTAAATTCACGGGGATGCTGAAGGCGACTCCGCTATTCGTGCCGCTGTGGGAGGCGATGGCGGTGTTAATGCCGATGACTTCTCCTTTGAGATTCACCAACGGTCCGCCACTCGAACCAGGATTGATGGCGGCGTCGGTCTGGAGAAAATCTTTGATTCGGATGGTGCTACCCAAGCTCACTTCGCCGCGTTCACGCGCACTCAGAATGCCGTGTGTAACAGTGCGGCTCAGCCCAAACGGGCTTCCGAAAGCCAACACCCATTGCCCCACCCGAGTCCGGTCGCTGTTGCCAAGGGGCACGGTCGGCATCGTTTTGATCTTGGGACTCAGGACAAGCATCGCGATGTCGGTTTCCGGATCGGTGAGCGTTTTCACCGGACGAAGGAGCCGTTGGTCGGCCATCCGTATCGTTATCTGATTGGGTTTCGCGCCGGCGATGACGTGGTTGTTCGTCAAGACGTAGTAGTCCTTCCGGTTCGGAAATTGGACGATGAAGCCCGAACCGGATTCCTCGACGAGTTTCCCTTTTCCGTTGCCCCGCTTGACTTGTCGGGATGGAAAAGTGCTCTCGACCAACACGACTGCGGGCGATACCTTCGCCGCCACTCTTTCAAAAACTAGGCCGAGATGCACGACCGAATCCAGGTCGGAAGCATTTTGAGAAGGGAGATTTTGGGCCATCGCAGGGTTCCCGGTCCGCAGAGTAATGACTGCGGCCGAACCTCCTACACAAGCGCACGCGCCCAAGAAAACGAGTAAAGCAATTCGCTTCATAGATGATCAACTCCCCAAGGTGGTGAGTTCGTGGAATCGGTCCAGAGTGGAAAGATGGACGAGAAATGTAGTAGGCACACTGCGTGTGCCGTGACCAAAACAAGCAAACGGCACACGGGGAACGGGAAACCGTACAGTTATTTATTTCTTGTTCCGAGTGTGCCTACCACATTTTCCGAACAAATCGAATACTCAAATTCTAACGAGAACACGAAAGCTCATCGTTCTCGCCATCGAAATTGAAGATGCTCAATTCTACGCGTTGCTCGAACCCCGAAATGGGAAAAATGTTTGGTTTTCTTCAAGTCCAACGAGAACCGTTCGGCAGAACTCCCGAACCGATTACAGTCTAGGAAATCTATCCAGGAGGCGCGGTCGACAAGATACGAGTTCTTCGGAAAAACCGGAAACTGTTTAAGGTGAATAGGGTCCGATTGCGAGGACTGGTGAAACTTGGAGAGGAGATGGACAAGAACGGAAGGGTCTGCTGTTTGTAGTGGTTATTCACTTCTCAGCCTTGGCTCGTTCGACGGCGATTGCTGCCGAGCGAGAAAGTGCTTGTAGAAACTCCATGTCTTCGGGTTCGAAAGGGCCGGTCCGTTTGTTCAAGACCTGGAATACTCCGATATTGTCGCCGTTCTCGTCCTTCATCGGGAAGGTCAGGAGATTGCGAGTCGTGTAGCCGGTCCGACGGTCGATTTCTGGATTGAACCGCGAGTCGGAGTACGGATCTTCGAGGTGAATCGTTTCTCCCGTGACGGCCACGGTTCCCGCGATGCCGAGTCCGAGGCGGACGCGAATTTCGCCGACGTTGTCACCCAGAGCTACCTTGGACCACAGTTCGTGATTGGCTTCGTCGATGACGTAAATGGTGGCGCGTTCGGCGTTGACCATTCTCGTCGTGGCCTCGGTCAAGTGACGCAGAATGTCCTCGAGAGTTTGGGCCTTCATGAGCTGTTGATTCGTTTCCAGCAGCAAGTGCATTCGTTGGACGTTTCGCTCGGCGTCCTGGTGTTGTTCGTTGATTCGCCGCAGAGCAATTTGGAGCCGAGCACTATACCACCACGCCCCGATCAACAGACTCAAGATCGCCAACCCGACGACGGCGAGCACGCTGTAGGACCATACCCCGATGAGGATTGCGAGGGAAGCGACGACTCCGATTCCGGCCATCGCGGCGGCGAAAGGGCGGCGGCGCATCCAACGAACCAGTTGCTCCCAACGGGCGATGGGCCGCATGTGGATCGGTTCGCCCGACAAGTACGCCTTCAGATCGTCGGCGAGTGCCTCGGCGCTGGGGTAGCGGCGACGCGGATCTTTCTGCAGGCATCGCATGCAGATGGTCTGGAGATCTTGAGGAATCTTGGGTCTGAGTTTTTTCGGCAGTACGGGTTCTTCATCGAGCACCCGCACGAGCGTTTGCATCGGCGTCGAACCCTCGAACGGTGGTTTGCCGGTCAAAATCTTGTAGAGGATCGCACCAAGGGAGTAGACGTCCGTTGCCGGACCGATTTCTCCGTGCAGGGCGGCGGCTTGCTCGGGAGCCATGTAGCTCGGGGTCCCAAGGATTTCTCCAGTCTTGGTGATATTGGTGGGATGGTGTTCGTCGTCCAAACTCAAACGTTTGGCGAGTCCAAAGTCGCTGACCTTGGGCGTGTCGTCGGCCGTCAAGAGGATATTTCCAGGTTTCAAATCGCGGTGGATAATGCCCTTTGTGTGGGCAAAGTGGATGGCCCGAGCGACGGCTTCGACCAGTTGGGCCGCCTGTCTTGGAGAAAATGAATCGCGGAGAAGCCTCTTGGCTAAACTCCCCCCTTCGACAAGTTCGAGGCAAAGAAACTGCTGTCCTTTGTAATGCCCATTGTCATAAATTTGGACGTTGTTGGGATGATGCAAGTGGGCCACGGCTTCGGCTTCGGTTTGAAAGCGAGCGA
>CAYYUU010001028.1:0-3131 GCA_964474955.1 uncultured Alcaligenaceae bacterium
CCGGACATCATCATGGTGGGCGAGGTGCGGGACGCCGAGACGGCCGTGGTCTAAATTGTCCCGAACGGCCTTCGCCCGCAGTGGCGTCACGAATCATTGCGACTTGATCGGCGAGCGTGTGACACCGAAATCGGGCCAGAGTGGGCCGCGAGACTCGGCGGCCGCCGCCCTCAAGGAACTTGACGCGGCGCGGACCGAGGGACTGGGAAAGCGCCCTTTTAGATAGTCTTTTAGATAGTCAGGGGTTTGGTGCGTTCGAGGGTCGCTGGAGAAGTGTCGTAAGTCCAAGAAAAAAGGCCACTTGCGTCGATCGCAGGTGGCCGAAAGAGTGGAGGCGGCGGGAATCGAACCCGCGTCTCGGCGTATATTCACGCCGGCGTCTACGTGTGTATCTTGTCTTTTGATAGTTTCGCCCGGTCAAGCGCCGACAAGCAGGCTCTATCTCAGGCTAACCGATAGTGGATTTAACCATTGCCTCCACCGGTGTCCGGCAATGGCGATCCTGATTTGACGACCGAGCCAGAACCTCTCAGGCTAAAATCCTGGACTCGGGGCTACTTTATTTACGCAGCCATGCTGAATTGTGGCTCAGCATTTATTGTTGTGATCAGCTTTTTACGTGGCCAGCTGATCAACCACGACACGCAACCGTCGCTGCAAGTACCCGATCGAAACCAGATCGCCCCCATTTGCGGAGATCATGGAATCTTCACATTGTTGCATTATACGCGGAACGAAGACTCCGGGACAAGGGGCGATCAAAACCGAACGGTTTACCTTCCACCCGGCGGAACATACTTCTTGAGCCACGCGAAAACTTCCTTGTGCCAGTATTCGCTGTTTCGTGGTTTGTTGACCCAGTGTCCTTCGTCGGGGAAGTTGATCATTTTCGAAGGCACACGAAGCCGTTGGAGTGTCGTGAACAACTGCAACCCCTCCGAAACGGGGACGCGAAAATCCAAATCGCCGTGGATGATGAGCATGGGCGTCTTGAAGTTCTTGGCGTAGAGGTGCGGCGACCATTTTCGGGTGAATGTTTTTTCCCAGGGTTTGCCCTTGTGCTCCCACTCATCGAACCACAGCTCTTCGGTCGTGCCCCACATGCTGTCGAAGTTATAGACACCGCAGTGGGTGATGAGGGTGTCGAACCGATCGGTGTGCCCCTGGAACCAGTTCATCATGTAGCCACCGTACGAGGCTCCCGCAGCTCCCATTCGTTTGGTGTCGATGTAGGGTTGTTTCTCCAAATAATCCATTCCCTTCATCAAGTCTCGGAAAACTTTGCCACCCCAGTCGCCGGTGATTTCGTTGACGTATTTCTGGCCAAAGCCGGTGCTCCCGCGTGGGTTCGGTAAGGCCACTACGTACCCTTGAGCGGCCCAGATTTGAGGATTCCAACGATAGCTCCAACCATCGCCCCAGGCTCCTTGAGGTCCGCCATGAACGAGGTAGACGAGAGGCCATTTCTTTTTCGGGTCGAATCCCGGCGGCTTCAGAATCCACATCTGCATTGGAGTCCCGCCGTCGCCTTTGATCGTCACGCTCTTCGGTTGCGGCAGGTCGAGTTTCGCCAACAGTTCGTCGTTGGCGCGGCTAACGTTTCTCGGTTTCCCTTGAAAGTTGGTAACGAAAATTTCCGTGGGGAACGTCATGGCCACGCGTGAGAAGGCCATAACTTTTCCGTTGCGGCTGATCGTGAGCGAACGTTGACTGTGACCGCTGACGATCTTCTTCGGTTTGCCAGCGTCGAGGTCTACCTCGTAGACATTAGAATGGGCATTCTTTTCGGCGATGAAACAAATCGTGCTGTTATCTTTCCAGGCGAAACCTTCCACGGAGCTGTCGAAGTCGGCGGTCAGGCTCTTGCGTTTGACGGTCCCTTTGCCCAACGGAATGACATAGAGTTGCCACCGGTCGGCCTCGGAGCCAGGGACTTGCTGGGCACGGTAGGCCATCCAGTTTCCATCGGGCGAAAAGCGGGGAGCGTTGTCGGCGGCCTTGTTCGCGCCGGTCAGCGTTCGGATTTTCCCGCCATCGACGGGGACGGCGCAGATGTCGTAATTGGTGCTCCAGGCTTCGTTTTTCTCGGGCGTTGCCGTGAATACGAGAAAGGCACCGTCGGGCGAGAACGTAAAGTCGTCGCCGATCGCAAACGTGAATGAAGTGGGGAACGCATCGCGATCGAACGGCGTGACGTCCTTCGGTTCGCCGCCATCCGACGGCATCACGAACAAGTGTTCGCGTTTGTCTTCGACGTAATGGTTCCAGTGACGGAAAAACAATTTGGTGAAGACGCGAGCCTTGACGGGGTTATTGGCCTTCTCATCCATCCGCTTTTTATTCGCCGCATTGCTCTGCTTGTACGGCAACTTCGAATACTCGGGATACACCGTCGAGACGAAGGCGATCTTCTTTCCGTCGCGAGACCAGAGGCCGTTGTCGGCACCGGTCGCGATGGTCGTCAATTGCTTCGCCTCTCCGCCCTTGAGAGAGAGCAGCCAGAGTTGCGACGAACCAGAGCGATCCGAACTAAAGAGAATCGACGATCCGTCGGGACTCCACCGTGGATGCCATTCGCTCTCGTCGAGAGTGGTCGTCAGGCGTTTTCGAACCTTGCCGTTTGCCGAAGCCATCCAAATGTCGGACCGGATTTTATTTTCCTTCAGGCTCACTTCGCTAACGCTGTAAGCCACCCATTTCCCGTCCGGGCTGATTTGTGGGTCTGAGACACGTTCGAATTGGAACAGATCCTGAATTTTCATCGGGCGGCGTTCTTGTGCTACGCCCACCGTCGAAGTCAGTCCTGCGAGCAACGATGTTAGAATAAGACTCACACGCATACAGATTTCCTTCTCAGTAGCCAACGAACTTTGAAATAAACTTGACGTACAAAGGAGATCAGAACTTGGCGTTTGTCAAGCATTTCCTCGCCGAGTCGGGAATGCCTCCTCTACAATGAAAAACATTCCGCACACACGAAGAGCCACCGAGGAATTTATATAGATGTCTGAACACCAAACACAACCAACATCCAACGGGACTTTGTCGGCGAGCCCCGCCATGGAGGACAAACCAAACTCGTCACCGGCCCCGGATCAAGCGGCCAAGGTGACCACTCCTCAAGAGAAAGG
>CAYYUU010001029.1:0-2697 GCA_964474955.1 uncultured Alcaligenaceae bacterium
CACGAGCCGGACGAACAACCGCGACACTCATTTCTCCGACGTCCCTGCTCGCAGCACCGCCCGAATCCAAGACGCCAACACATCGATCGCTGGGGCGTTTCGCTCCAAGAACGGAACAATCAGATGAGCATGATGTCGGCTCGGTTCGACATAGGTTTGGTACATCGGTCGGACGGTCGTCTCGTGTTGATGGCAAACGAAATCGGGAGTCCGACCTCTTTCCTGGGTGTCGCGTCGCAGCCGTCGGAGGAAACGGATGTCGGCGGGCGTGTCGATGAATACACGCAAGTCAATCCGCTTCCGGATCGCTTCGATCGCCAAGAGTAAAATTCCTTCCGCGATCAAAACCCGAGTCGGTCGGACCGTGACCGTCTTGTTCATTCGCGAATGCGTTGCGAAATCATAGACCGGTCTGTTGATCGGTTTTCCGGCGACCAGAGCGGCAAGATGCTCCAGAAACAACGGATTGTCGAGGGCTTCGGGATGGTCCCAGTTGGGAATCTCCCGGACGGCCTTTGGCATCTGGTCCTGATTGAGGTAATAGGCATCGTGATGCAAGACCGAGACTTGATCGGAACCGATTAGTTCCACGAGTTGACGGACGAGGGTCGTCTTTCCGGAGCCTGATCCTCCGGCGACCCCAACGACGAACGCTTTTTGCATGCGGTGCCTCTGGCGATCTCAATAGAAGTACTTTCAGGTCAACGTCTACGCCCCAACGTTGGAAGACTCTTGCCCACCCGTGACAAGGTCTTGCGGGGACGCTATATTAGAGCGAAAGGAAGCGCGGTCTCCAACGATTTCACCCAAGAAAATCTATACGTATCTATGCAACGACCCCCACTACTCCTGCAACTGGTTGCCAAATCAGTTTTGAGTACGGTTGATAGTAGCGTCTTGGATGATGTCACCGTCGACATCAATCCGGACGTCGTCGAGCGAATCTGGCGGGAGTGGAGAGAGGCCGCCAGCGAAGTCGAAATGGTGGCCGACTTTGAGACGTTGGCGAATGTGAGTCCCGATCAACTCGACAATCTTATCCAGGCAACGCTCCCTCCAGACTCGAATGTGTCGAGCGACGCCTCGCAAGTCGTTGCGGCTTACCTCGCGCACTTACCTGGGGCGATCCGACGAGAATTTCGCCGTCCGACCTATCCGAGTGGAACGACCATCCCAGCGTCTTGGACCATGAATGAGCCGACGTCGCTCCATGCCCTACTTCCCCAACAAATGCCCTGGTATCTTCCTGGGGACAGACCGTGGGACATTGGAGACTGGGAACTGGTCGAGTTATATGAGCGTTCCCCCCTTGGAGAACTGTGGAAAGCCCGCAGTCCCAACGCCCCGGAAGCCACAGCCTTCTTGCATTTTTTCTTGCACCCTTCGATCAAAGAACGCCTATTTCGGCCGGACGATTTTTTCACCGAATCCGGTTTGGATCGAGTTTTGCAATTCGTCGACCATCGGAATTTTCTCAAACTTCGTCGGCTGCATTTGATCGCCGATCCACCGTGTCTGGAATACGAATTCTTTGCGGGGGCTCCACTCTTTCGGGCGTTTCGCGAGTGGACTCCGGAGAACTTGCCGGACTCGCAAACCGTTATCGACATCATCGTGGACATTGCGGAAGCGGTCGGATTTCTCCACCAACTCGATCCGCCCATCGTGCACCAAGCGATCCGTCCCGATAATGTGCTTTTGAGAACACTCCCAAGCGGGCAATGGCAATGTAAAATCCTGCATGCCGGGGCTGGCAGCATGATCCCATTGGAGGTACTTTTGTCGAGGCAAATCGCATCGAACTCGGTCGGCGGATCGATCGGGGGTCCGGTCCCTGCTTCGTCCGCCACCGCTTTGAGCATCGATCCGCTGATTTATGCGGCTCCCGAACAACTCCGGGAAGAAGATGCCGGACCTCGAATGGACGTCTATGCAATCGGCGTTCTGTGGTACCAACTGCTCACCGGAAACCTTCACGCACCGCGACCCGGTGGCTCGCAATGGCGAAAGCGACTCGTCGAGAGGAACCTCTCGGGCGAACTCGTCGAACTGCTCGAGAGCTGTTTTGAAGACGATCCATCGTTCCGGCCCAAAGACGGGAACGTTTTGGCAAACCAGCTTCGAGCGATCACTCAAGCTCAAGAGACCGCCATCTCTCGAACGAGGCGATCAGAAATTCAAGAGGAACGTTCTGCAGTCTCTCGGAGCCAGACGACACAAGCCGACGGCCAGCAATCCGAGTCTCAAGCCGAAGAGCCTCCGAAAGAAACTCCTGCCACGCCGAAGCCCGAAGCCCGGAAAGCACGCACGAGACAACGCCGCGCTGCGATGGATCAACTCTTCGATAAACTCGAAGCCGAGGCGCCCGAAGCCGCCAAGTCGCTGACCAACAGCGTCGACATGAAATTCGTTCTTCTGCCGGCTGGGATTTTCGTGATGGGAACCGACCCCGCAGAAGCGGGTTGCCGACAAAACGAAATGCCGCAACACGAGGTCAGCCTGACTCACGATTTTTACGTCGCCGTCACTCTGGTCACGCAAGAGCAATACCTCCGGGTGATAAAGCAGAATCCAGCCCGCCACAACCCGGACAACGGAGGCCAACTCGACCACCCCGTGGAAAACGTGACCTGGGAAAACGCCGACGAATTTTGTGAGCGATAGTCGAATCTCGAAGAGGAAAGGGCAGCCGGACGA
>CAYYUU010001029.1:2707-3131 GCA_964474955.1 uncultured Alcaligenaceae bacterium
ACAAAAACTATTGTTTTAAAACAGATAGAAAGATTTGTGATCGATTGTCGAATCTTGAAGTGGAATGTGCAGCGGGACGAAAATATCGGCTCCAGACCGAGGCTGAATGGGATTACGCATGCCGAGCCGGAACAATCACGCCCTTCGCCTATGGAGAGGTGCTGCCTTCGGAACACGCCAACTTCGATGGGAATTTTCCATACGGAGAAGAAAGCCCCGGAATCGTTTTGCAGCGGACGTCGGCAGTAATGCAATATCCACCCAACCACTTTGGGTTGTACGACATGCACGGAAACGTCTGGGAATGGTGTGCGGATTGGCTCGACGCGAGGTATTATTCGGTAAGCCCTAAACGCGACCCGAAAGGTCCCTCGGAAGGGAAGTATCGTGTGCTCCGGGGGGGCTCGTGGAAGAATCAAGGAAT
>CAYYUU010001030.1:0-3129 GCA_964474955.1 uncultured Alcaligenaceae bacterium
GGACAAGACAGAAACCGAAGCGGACGACAAGAAGGAAGAGGCTCAGGGCGAGACGAAAGAGGACAGTTCTTCGGAATCGAAAGAAGAAAACCCCGGATCTTCCGGAGAAGACAAGAAAGACTAACTCAAGCGAAGCATTTTCCTGGCCGCCAATCACTAAGCCGTCCGGGAAAATGCTCCTACTTCTGCGATCTCACCGCAACAGCTTCATGGGCTCGACTTGGTGGAGTGCGTGGAGTGTCGTGAATCCGGCAAACAGAGCCACCGCCCACGTCAATGCAGTCCCGCTAGCGATCAGCCACAAGGGCATCAAGATGGGCAAGTTGATCAACTCCGCAATCTGCTGAAGCCCAAGAATCACCGGCAGGGCAATCAAGATTCCAAAAAAGCCGACCCAGAATGACAGAATCAGAATGTTAGCGGCCATACGCCACCGCGGAATCCCCAAAGCCCGAAGGACGGCAAATTCCTTCAGCATCGCAACCGTCGCCGAGTAGAGACTCTGGCGGGTCACGATGGCCCCGACACACAAACCCAAGGCCGCAGCGAAACTCAAAGCCACGCCGCCCTTCGTTTTTGTCAACCAGTGCCATTGCGAATGGGCCGAGAACGATTTGCTACTCATCACCTCGACATCCGGATACCGTTCCAACCGCTTCACGACGGCCTCAATATCCGTTTTCTTTTCACACTTCCCAAGCACATACGTAACGGCCCCCGGCGGGAGCTTGAGGATCTTTCGGGCCGTCTCGATCGAACAAAACACGTATGGCCCTTGCAACCCACTCATCCCATCCACGAGGCCCACGATCCGCGTATGACGTCCGTCGATCTCGACAATTTGCCCGACTTGACGGACTCCGAGTTTATCGAGATCGCGCCGAGAAAGTACCACGGCCCCCGGCTCGGTCAATTGACTCCGGAGTTCTGGCGTCAGTTGGGCAACCGCACCGAGGGAATCGTCTCCAAGCCGCGAACCCACAATGATGCACAACTCCGAACCGCCAGTCGGCTTCTTCCAATAAGAATATCCCAACACATAAGGTTCGGCGTAGATCACCTCGGGTTGACTCGCAAGCCGCGAAAAGTAGTAATCCGGAATGGGACGCCCGACGTCCACACTCACGACGCCCGGACTTCCCATCCACACGTCTGCACGTGAATAGTCAATCGGGATGGACGTCAACGAAAACATCCCGAACAAAATCCCGAATTGAATGCAGATCAACACGTTACTAAACGCGACGGCCAAGATCGCCGAAAAAAATCGTGCGCGATCGTGCCACAGCATACTCAGGGCATACGCCATCAGACCCTCGGACTCATTTACCTGCCTCGTGAACAACCAACGCGCGGGTTTGGGTGTAAGTGACTCCCTGCTGTCATTATAGGCGCACTGGCGAGGATTAGTACCGCATCGAAATCGTGGCGTTTTCAAATGTTCTGGTCAAGGCCAGAACGGTGGAGGAATCCCGGAAGCACACCACCTAAAAGTTCGGGATGGCCCTGAGCCTTCCCGTTATACTTTTGCTTAAGGACTATGAAGCAACACCGGAGTTTGGTTGGTCCGATTCCTCGCGGGTGACAAGGCGCTTGTGAAGGTTTCGGGCCATCGTTCGATCCGCCATTTTTTGGATAAATCGAATTTCACGCGCCTCGGTTTCGCCCCGATGGGCTCTTTACGAGTAGGGGAGTCTTTTCCTCTCGCCTCACCGAACGTGTGTTCAGCGGACCAGTCTCAATCTCGGGTGCGCTTGATCACGTGTTCCGCCCACGATTTTCTCTCGTGTTCCAACTTCGAAAACGGGACCAGCTTCAATGAGCGACACGCACTCCAGCCAAGACCGAGAAAACCGCCTCAACCAAATCATCGCCGACTACCTCGACGCCAAGACTCGCGGCGGAGCCCCCGAGCCTGAGGTCCTGTTGGCCCAACATCCCGACTTGGCCGAGAGCCTCCGGAGTTTCTTTGGTAACGACCAGGCCATGCGAAACATGGCCGGTAGTCCGGACGAATCCGAAGAGGATTTGCCGACCATCCCGCCATCGAGTGACTTGGGTTTGTCCGAAGACGCCACCTTTCCGCCCGTTCCTGCCACCGACAATCGGAGGACTTTGCCGCCCGCGAATGCCATCGAAGACACCACCACGATTGCTCCGAAGGACACACACTCGGGTTCACCGGATGTCTCTTTGGAGCACGTTCAGATTCCCGGTTACGAGATACTTGCAGAACTCGGACGCGGTGGAATGGGAGTCGTTTACAAAGCTCGACACATCAAACTCAATCGTGTTGTGGCTCTCAAGATGATCCTCTCCGGTGGACATGCCTCTTCCGAAGACATCGTGCGGTTTCTCGCGGAAGCCGAATCCGTCGCGACGTTCACCCATCCCAACATCGTCCAAGTCTATGAAATCGGTCACCACAACAACTTGCCATTCATGGCACTGGAGTTCGTCCCCAGTGGTTCTCTCGAAGACAAACTCAAAGATGGTCCGTTGTCTCCAACAGAAGCCGCCGAGTTGGTCGAGCAGATGGCCCACGGTATGAACGCAGCTCATCAGGCTGGCATTGTTCACAGAGACCTCAAGCCAGCCAACGTGTTGATCACGGAAGATGGCGTCCCAAAGGTCACGGACTTCGGATTGGCTAAGAAGGTCGAAGGTGGAAGTGGTTTGACTCAGACCGGTGCCATCATGGGAACGCCAAGTTACATGGCACCCGAACAAGCCGCCGGAGAAGGAAAACGGGTCGGTCCCGCGGCCGATGTCTATGCCCTCGGAGCCGTCCTTTACAAATGCCTCACGGGTCGTCCGCCGTTCCAGGCAGACAGTCCTTTGGACACCATCTTGCAGGTCGTGAGCGAAGAACCAAAACTCCTGACCCACTGGGACCCGAAAGTCCCCAAAGACCTGGAGACGATCTGCCTGAAGTGTTTGGACAAAGACCCACTCAAGCGTTATCCGAGCGCCGAAGCCCTCGGAGAAGACCTGCGGAGATGGCAAAACGACGAACCGATTTTAGCAAGACCTGTCGGGAATACGGAACGGATGATCAAATGGGTCAAGCGTCAGCCGGCGCGGGCCGCCTTGATTGCCGTGAGCCTCCTGGCATTGCTCATCCTCGTT
>CAYYUU010001031.1:0-3127 GCA_964474955.1 uncultured Alcaligenaceae bacterium
TTTTCGTCTGGTGCCGGGACGTATTGGAAGGGTTGTGGAGTGGCAGCCACTCCGTCCGCGAGGAATTGGAATTTTTGCTTCACTTTCTCGATTGTGTCATCAAACACAACGGGCACGATTTTACCATCCTGGACGCGGACTCGTTGACCTTGGATTCGCACAGGTTCGAGCGTCGGTGGCAGGTTCGACGTGAAGCCGAAGACGGTGCTCCGTTGGTCTTTTTCGACTGCGTTTTTTTCGGACCAAATGGCGCGGAAACTCGGTCGTTTGTCTTTGAAGTCCGAGCGGTTCAACAAAATCACGTAATCCGGGTTGATGGCCGGATCAAGAGGGTCCCACTGAATCCGAAGAATTTTGTCTCCGTTTTGGTCCGTCGGGGCTGCCTCGCCACGACTTGTCGGAACGCGGGTCAGGAAGAACGGTCGGGTGACTGGGATGAATGGGGCTTTGCGTTTGTAAACGCGGTCCGCTCGTTCGCGGGCGACGACATTGCCATACGAAACGGGACGAACCTTCCTAACATTTCGGTTCGTGTTGGGGCTTTGTGTGGCAAAACCGACACCAGAGAAATATCCCCACGACGTGATGTCTTTCATCTCCACGATCAGTTTGATCGATACGTTCCGAACCGGGCTGAGCGTTCCGCGATCGTTCACGACTTGATACAGATAGAGGTATTTGGCCGACGTATCCAGGCCGGGCGAGGAAACTCCGCTGAAATCCAGTCCCGGTTTGAACGTCGAGACGAAATTTTTCAACCTCGTGCCCCAGACGTCTCCCTTGTCTCCATTCCGCTCGAACACCGTGAAGTAGATCGTTGTCCCGAGTCCATTCGCTCGACCCTCTTCGGTGTCGGCGGCGAAACGAATTTTTCCGCCGCCCACGATATCATCGTCTGGAGTTCCGGGACGGGTGAAACCGGTGTAACGTGATAATTCATCGGCAGGCGTTTCGGGAGCGACGCACAACAAGAACCCGAACGAACTCGCAAAGAGCAGAGCCACTAGCCGAGGAAAAACTGTCTTCATCGATATCCCCGAGGAGAAGGGTCGTTGCGCGCAGCATAGAACATTATCTGGATGCTCAACCTTGGCAATTATGCGCCAAAATCGAACCGTGAGGGGAAGTGAGTTTGTCGAGAAGGTTTTTTGGTGGGAGGATATGGGGAAGATCCTCCACTTTCATCATCAAACAATAATCTACATAACTATACGCAAATTCCCATTTGATTGTCAATATGTGAGGTTGCGTTGTGTTTCTCGCGTTTCTCCGTACCGTGGGTTTAATCGTTGTGACAAGCCCGAAGCGCGAGTGAAGGCTCAAACCCGATCCTTTGCTCACGCTTCAGGCTTGCAAAATGCTACTTCTTCAATCGCTCCAGAGCTTCCTCGGCGACAGTCGTTGGAAAGACGCCCGGTGCGCCCTGAGCCAGCCGAGCGAGAACTTCTTTCGATTTTTCCGTGTTGATTCGTTCTAACACTTCGATGGCTCGCCAAACTTGCAACTCGTTTTTGTTCAACGGTCGATCAGCAATCGCGTCCAAAAGGTTCCGGATTCGAGTTCTGACTTCCTGGGGGAGATCTTTCTTTTGTGCCTCTTGGAGTTGCGACTTAGCTTTGATTCCCAACTTTTGCAATTTCGTGTACGCCGTGATGCGTGTTCGGAACTTCTCGGCATCCAACTGCTCAATGAGTTTCGCGATTTGCTCTGGATCGACCGGCGCGGTTGGCCGAATCGTTTTGGCCAACACCTTGACCGTTTCGTCGGAGTTTTTCACGAGAGCATTGATTGCCTGGAAGGCAATTTTCCCATCAATGTTCCCGAGGTTTTTCCAGTGTTGCTGAATCTGGGCGTCCGTCAACGGCTCGACTTTGTTCGACAATTTGGTTTGGATTGCGGCCACGTCCCAAACCAATCCTGTCGTGTCTTCGCTGGTCGTCGTGAACGTTTTGTGGTCTGGTGCGAACGCCAGGGCCAGGATCTTGCCTGTGTGGCCGGTGATCATCTGGCTCAATTGTTTGCCGGTCCGTAAATCTGCGAATTGAATTGTCGAATCGGTTCCGTTGCGGAAGGCCACGACTCGGCTATCGGGCGAGAAAGCTAGCGCGAGGTACTCCGGAGCAATGTTGAACAATCTGGAATAAACGTAGGTTCGTGCTATTAGTTCATCCGGATTGGGATTTTGTTTTTTTCGTTTTGGAGCGGCGAAGGTCACCCGTTTCTCTCCCGTGACGGCTTCGTAGACCTCCGCCTTTCCGTTGGTGAACACGAGCCCGAACATTCGACTGTCGGGCGAGAAGGTCGCTCCTTCGATCGTGTTTGGAAGATTCGTCCTCGTTCGCCGTACGGAGGTGGATACTTGTGGGACCGGAATGGTCGAGAGTTTCTTTCCTTGGGCGATGTCCCAAAAGCCGATTTTTTTTTCTTCCGAAATGGCGAGGAGGTTCCCGTCCGGCGAGAACGCCAAGAGACCCAAACTTTGGTTCCGGCTGCTGACCACAAAACCTCGCCCATTCGGATTTTCAACGGGGGCGGTTTTGACGAACAATTCCTTGGTCTGTTTGCCGGTTCGAGTGTCGTAAATGTAGGCCGTCGTTCCGCCGTCGCTCATCACGACTGCGAGCTGCTTGCCGTCAGGCGAAAGGGCCAGCATCGTGCTTTGCGAATAGATCGATCGTCTTGCCTGATTGTCCGGTTCGGGGAGCTTGATTTTGGGCAGCTGTTTCTTCGTTTTGGTGTCGTAAAGAGCCACGTTTCGAGAAATCCCGCCGACGTTGTAACTCATGTCCGCAACGGCCAAGGTGCTGCCATCGCGGGAGAGTCGGTACGACGCGGCGTACAAACGACTGGCTGTGGTGTTCTTGCGTGGCGGCAGAAATTTGCCCTTTTGCTTTCCGGTCTTGGCGTCCCAGAATCGGACGGAGCAGGTTTTGCTCATCGTGGCGATAGTCTTGCCGTCGGCCAGATACGCCGCGAAGGTCACTTTGTCCGAGTGGCCCGGGAATTTTTGGCTCTCTTTCCCTGTCGTCAGATCGATGAACCGAATTGTTCCGGACGTGTCGAGAAGCGCCGCCTTTTTGCTGTCTGGCGAAATGGCGAGAGTCACATTCGTCGTTTGGTTCCGGTT
>CAYYUU010001032.1:0-2456 GCA_964474955.1 uncultured Alcaligenaceae bacterium
GTCGTGGCCAGGGTCACCATCGTCCCGACGGAGGAAATGCCTAACCATAACCGAGCCCGACCGTAGCCAGGCGTGGACGTCGTCGATGGTTCGTCCGGATTGGCCTGGTCGAGATGCAAGGTCGATGGAACTGCTTTCGTCTCACAAGTAGTCGACTCCACGTTATTTTCCGTCTGTTTTGCCTCGTAGGATCTTTCGGCCTCCTTCCGAATCCCGTTCAACATGCCGCCAAACACAATCTCATGTAAGGGGACCACGGCGTACCAATAAAGAAGTCCAAACAATCCTTTTGGACGGAAACGTGCGGTCATGGTCAAGTTGACACGGTCGCCATCCTCCGTGGGAGCCATGTCGAAGTTGAGCATGGCCTTTCCGGGTAATTTCATCTCCGCCAAAAGAGACAACGATCGAGGCCGGTCAATTCCTACCACCCGCCAGAAGTCTAACGCTTCGCCGAATTCGACCTGTTCGGGGTGTCGGCGACCGCGGCGGAGTCCAGGTCCGCCTACCAGTTGATCCATCCACCCGCGTATCCGCCAGAGTATGTCACCGGCGTACCACCCGTTGCCGCCTCCAATACGACACACGGCCGCGAAAACAGAGTCCGGATCCGCCTGAATCATGACCGATCGTTGGTCCGTGAACACCTTGCCGCCAGCCCACTCCGGGTCACCTGGAATCGGACCCGCAGCCGACCAGCGAGTTTCAATGTCGTTGGCTTCTGTTTGGTGGACTGCCTGTCTAATAGCATCTCGCACTCCGACCGTTGAAAGTGGCATGAGTCGTTGAGTTTCTTCATTGGTGACCACAAC
Source organism: uncultured Alcaligenaceae bacterium (assembly GCA_964474955.1). Classification (GTDB taxonomy): domain Bacteria; phylum Planctomycetota; class Planctomycetia; order Gemmatales; family Gemmataceae; genus CAYRFQ01. The sequence goes on from CAYYUU010001032.1 coordinate 813, forward strand.
CCGGTTGCGGAGGCCCTCGGCAAGGGGGCGAGCGATGCGATAGGAGACCGGGGTGACGAGACTGATCCACATCGAACTGAGTCGCGGGGTTAGGACTGGTAAAGGAAAGACGATTCGGCGACTCAATTGGAGTTCCGAGGCCATGATTTGCATCAGTTCGGTATATGGCAACACATCCGGCCCACCTATCTCTAAAGTCTTGCCCACCGTTTCGGGAACACGCAGACATCGAACAAGCCAGTGTAAGACGTCGGTGATGGCCACCGGCTGCGATTCGGTTTTCACCCACGAAGGAGTGACCATGATTGGAAGGCGTTCGACCAAGTATCGCAGGATTTCAAAAGATGCCGAGCCGGCACCAATGATCATTGCAGCCCGGAATGTCGTAACTGGAACGCCCCTCGAACTGAGCATCAGTTCGACTTCGCGACGGGACTGGAGGTGTTCACTGAGTCCTCCGCCCATTTCCCCCAAGCCGCCAAGGTAAATGATGCGTGGCAGTCCGCCTTGTGCTGCCGCCTGGGCAAAGTGGGTTGCCAGTTGTCTGTCGCGTTCGGCATACTTTCCACCGGTGGCTTCCATCGAATGAACAAGATAATAACCAGCAGAACACCCTCGCAGCTGTTCCGTCAACACGTCGACGTCCGACATGTCGCCCTTGACGATCTCCACATCCGGATGGTTTCGCCAGGGCCGTTCGTCCAGTTTTCGCGGTTCGCGTGCGAGACATCTCACCGCGTACCCTGCTTCCAACAGATCAGGAACCAAACGACCCCCAACGTAGCCGGTCGCGCCAGTCACGAATATCGACTCTTTCGGATTCGTGTGATTCATTAACAATTGACCTCGTGAGCGGATGATCGATCGGATTAACAATGAACTCCGAGAAGTCACATCGACACAAATTCTCCTCCATGTAACTCATAGCCGGGGTTTTGTTGCTATTTCCACTTCACCGAACGTACGCACAATTATTTGTCTTGCACATGACCCGAGCCCATTGTTCATTCCACACAATCGTGTTGGGACAACCAGTCCACAACAATCTGTCGGTACCGTGTCAATCCCTTATACTCGACCAATTCCGGACGTAAGTTTTCCAACACGCGGCGAAGACGACCTGCCCACCCAGGAACCGTGGCGAGTTCTTGTAAACTCATCAAGTAAGTACGTATGCTAAACGCAATCGCGTTGCTGCGAGGCAAACGCCACAAGGCTTGCAGTTCCACCCGGAGGTGGACGTATTCGCCAACATTCTCCAATCTCACTTTGTTCCGATCAGGCCCCCAAACGTGATATTGTTCGGAGGAGATATCTAACCTTGGCCGGACCGTCATGCTCCAGTTCAATCGACGTACCGGACTTCCATACTGCAGATTCAACAGGTACTTGAGGGCACGATCGAAGATGCCCATTTTGTGTGCGAGAGGGACCGGCCTGTGCCACTCCATGAAATTCATTCCGAGATCGAAATTGAGAGACCAATCCGCAGGGGAGGTCACCATTCCCGCGTCGAGCCAGAGGGTTCCCTCGCGTTGGTCGAGCAGGGTCCAATCACCCTGCGTCTGCCGGGTGATGTATTCCAGAGGTTCCGACGGGAGTGTCGAGGCATCTCCAAACGTGAACTCGTCCTCAATGTCCAGC
>CAYYUU010001032.1:2466-3124 GCA_964474955.1 uncultured Alcaligenaceae bacterium
ATCCAATGCCAACGTGTACCTTGTCGTTCCAGACGAAAGTGCTCCGGATAGGCTCGTGACAGGCTCGTCATGATCAACTCAAGGGCGTCCCACTGGGCCGTCATCATGTGCGGCAAGGCAAGGTATCGGGCAGGAGTCGTCTCCAGGCAAATGGCCCTTTCCCGACACTCCGCAATGTAGTGCTCATCGACGTCAATTGGGAACTCAAAGCAACTTCCGGGAGCGCCAGCTGTGTGCGGTTCGATGTTCACCGAGTACATGTACTGGTCGTCGGAAAATGGAAAGGGAAACCTACGAATCGCTTCCGCGCTGTTCGAGTAATTGAAATCACCTCGAAAGGTTTCCTCTGGCTTGAATGCGATGGGCATCTTGGGTTCTCACTCTTCTGTCTGGTCTATCGTCGGAATCAGAGATCCAAAACTAAACGTGAGCCTTCGGCACGCGATACGCAACACATTAATTTTTTGCCACTGGCTTTTTCAGCTTCTGTCAGCCAGTGATCGTTGTGCCTTAGTTGACCATTGGATTCGAGGACATCAATTTCACATTTCCCACAGACACCACCCCGACACGAATTCGGAATAGTTACGCCTACGGCTTCGATCGACTCGAGGATGCTGCGGTCAGAAGGAACGTGAACAAACTTGTCGCTTCTTGC
>CAYYUU010001033.1:0-3124 GCA_964474955.1 uncultured Alcaligenaceae bacterium
GGCACGTGAAACTTCCGGCACGCGAGGATTTTCTTCTCGTTGCCGTTCACCTGGGAAGCAAATTGTGGAAAAGCGAAGACGACCAAACTTTGGCTGCTCCAGGATTCGCAGGGCAGATACGCAGCGTGGAAGAGAAAAAAGTAAAGCACGATCGAACCATTGTGATCGGAGACTTCAATCTGCATCCGTTTGATGCCGCAATGGTTGGGGCTGAAGGATTGAATGCGGTCATGACTCGGCAGATCGCTTTGAAAAAGTCGCGAACGGTTGATGGGAACGATTTTCCTTTCTTCTACAACCCCATGTGGGGACATTTCGGGGATGCAACACACGAACGATTTCCCGCTGGACACGAAAACTACTAGCCGCCTGGAACTTGCTATTATTCTGCGAAGCAATCAAAATGGTATTATTGGAGTATGTATGACCAGGTCCTCATCCGTCCTGCCTTGCTGAAGCATTTCAAAAATGAAGACTTAAAGATACTTCATACCGATGGTTTGCTACCCCTGGTCGACGCGGACGGACTACCAAACCGGAAAGAATTTTCCGATCATCTCCCCATACTCCTGCGGCTACATTTGTGATTGGAGGGCAGAATGGAAGATCTTTGGCCAGACACCTTCGGGACCAGTGAGGTAGTACCCCCGGTGCGTGTGTTGCGGGAACAAGCGAAATTACTCGAATCGAAAACGAGTGGCTTGGTTCAGGGATGGGTGCAAACTCGCAAGGAAGCTCCAGCTCCTTTCGAACTTTCGAACTCATCGATGTCGGAGGTGAAACGACTCACGCGATTTCGGCACACTCTATACTTCCGTGTCCCGTTGCTTGATGACTATGACTATGTTGTCCTCGCAATCGAACACAAGATTGAACTGTACCCGGCAGTAGGATACTCCTACGTGCACAACGAGAAGTTCGAGTGTGCAAATCTCGAGGATTACCGGAATATTTTGAAGCGAATTTTTGCGAGCGAAGAGGTGAAGCGAGTTATTCAAGCATTGATGGTCCAAGTCCTCGATCTTGAGGATGAAAAGCAAGGAATTGCGACATCCGGTTGATCTCCTTTGGGAACTTTTGTCGATTGTGCTCGTCCATGGCTCATTCTTCCAGATCAGATTCGTAGACCGGCATGGTTTGGATCCCACCGTCAATCACACGAACGGCAATTGTTGCCGTCTCCCCTCTCGATATCTCAATCCGACCCAAGTCCTTCAGAAGTTCAGCCTCTTCAGATGTCTCCGCTGGCGGAAGATTTGACTCCCCTTCCTTCGTAGGAACTCCCTCGTTGGTTGTCTCGTCGGGAGCTATCAACGTTACGTAGACTTTTTTGCCCTCAAATTCCGTCAACGCATCTTTCGTCACAATTTGACCGCCTTGGACTTCTCCAAGAAATGTCGCGCTTTGCATAGATGTTCCACCTCCTCACGAATTGAAGCCGACGAACAACGATTCATTCGACTACTTCACCTGCTGCACTTTCACAGGAATCTCCATCGTGAACGTCGACCCCTTCCCAATTTCGCTCTGCACAGTCACATCGCCGCCCATCATTTGAGCCAGGTGCCGCGTGATCACAAGCCCGAGCCCCGTCCCGCCATATTTCCGAGTCGTCGACGCGTCGGCTTGACCGAAGCGTTTGAACAGACGCTGGAGTTGTTCGGGAGTCATGCCGATGCCGGAATCCCGAATGACGAACTGGACCCATTGTTGTCCGCTTTGCATGACCTGTTGAATTTCTAGGCGAACGACTCCTTCGGACGTGAATTTACAAGCGTTGCTCAGCAAATTCAATAGGCACTGACGGACCCGCGTCACGTCGGCGTGCATGTCTCCCAGATTCGGTTGCGTTGTGATCTGGAAGGTGTTCGAATTCTTCGCGGCGAGCGGCTTGATTGTGGAATGAACGTCGTCGACGAGGCGTTCGAGCGAGAACGTTTCGAGCGAGAGTTCCATCTTCCCCGCTTCGATTTTGGAGAGGTCCAGGATGTCGTTGATCAAGGCGAGCAAGTGTTTCGCGGACCTGTGGATTTTCTGCAAGTCCGGCAAATAATCTTCATGGCCGTCGTCCTCGACTTCCTCCTGGAGCATTTCGCTGTAGCCGATGATGGCGTTGAGCGGTGTCCGCAACTCGTGGCTCATGTTGGCCAGAAATTGACTCTTGGCCTGGTCGGCGTGGGCCGATGCTTCCATCGCCACGCGCATTCGGTTGGCTTCTTGTTCTCGCTCCATCCGTTCGAGGCCGCTTCCGACCGCCGCCGCCAACACTTGAACGACCTGGGCGTCGAGCGTGCCGATGTCTCGTTGGATCACGCCGCGAGTTCGGGAACCGTAGACGACGCCGACGACGTTTTCTCTCGCGTCGAATATGGGCGAAGCGACCACCGCTTGCACGCCCTGAAGGCTATCTGTCTGGTTGAGCTTCGACACCGGTTGGTAGAACGTTCTGCGCTGTTCGATCACCTGCTGCAAGATCGTTTGGCTGAACTCTCGTCCCGGTCCGCCCTCGTCGAGGAAGGCTCTCGCGACGACTTTCCAGGCGTCGCCGTGACGGAGCAAGACGAGACCTCTGTCCATTCCGACGAGGTCGACGAGCGTTTGGGCCGTTTGTTGATAAAACTCGGGGCTGCCGGCCGCGGAGCGCTGAACGGCGATGACGGCTTCGAACCAATGCACGAGCGTTTCCGCCGATGGCACTTCGCCGAGCCGAAGTAGGCTCGGGTTTGCGTCCTTTCCTTCGAGGCGAATGACCGGAGCCGCGATCGTCTGGAGGTAATCCGGATGCACAGTGTCTTGTTCGTCCGACTCGAGTTCGATGATCGAATCGCCGACGTGCAACCTCGCCGGCAGATGCAGTTTCATCGATTGACCCGGTTGGATGGCTTCCTCCGACGTCAACCAGATCGGCTGCTTGCGACTGAGGTTCTCCACCACAATCATGTCATTGCCGAGCGGATGCACGCGGACGTGATCCTTCGAAACATATGGATCGGGGATGAGGCAGCGCGGCACGGGAGGCCGTTTCGGCCCTCGACCAAACTCCAACGCACCTTCTTTGTGATGGACGTGTTGCGTTTCCCGATTGAAAGTGACCTGGCATCGGAGCATGAGCTTTTGAATTCCG
>CAYYUU010001034.1:0-3123 GCA_964474955.1 uncultured Alcaligenaceae bacterium
GCTACGTGGATGGCAACGGAGTGGAAGCATCCAGCGCCGGCGTTGGCCAAGGCTTTTCGGGAACGTCAGGAGAGCGAAAAGGCCAAGGCCCTGATAATGGGACTCGGAACGGACGCTGTCGTGGGATTGCTGCCGGAACTCTCCTTGGACGCCTTATACGATGAAGCGCATCGGGAGGAAGTCCGGAAGATGTTGGTTGAGATGGCCCGGACGGACAAACAGTTGGCCACACTTGAGAAGCAACTCTGGAGTGACAAGTGGCGAGACCAACTGCAAGCCGTCGAAGCTCTCGGAGAACTCGGGGAAGTCGGTGCCCTTTTGCTGGGGGAACTGATTCTCTTGTCGCAGAATCTAACCAAAGACATCTACAAGGAAATCGTCGACGCCATCGCCAAGATGGGAAGGTTTGCGAACGTGGGACTGCGAGTCCTCTGGGACGATGCCGGGAGTGGTGATTATCCTCCGCACCATTCCCTCTTTGATGCCATCGTCCGACAGGGGCCAGAGTCAGAGTTGGTTCCACTCCTTGTAGGAGGATTGCACAACGGTTCGGACACAGGCGAAGACGCCAAGCGCGCGTTGTTGAATCTGGGTCTTCACGTTGCTCTGCTCATCATCGATGAGCACTGGACCGACAATGGGGAACTTTGTTGGTTCTCGGAAACCCTCGCGGACATGGCTCCAGACGTCATCCCGCTTTTGCTCGAACGTTGCCAGTCCCCCAAAACGGATCGTTATCAACGTCAGGAGCTGATTCGGACTTTGGGACAGATAGCTGAGGAGGATCGACTCGGAGAACACAAAGAGACCGTCGTCGAACAATTCATAGCCAGTCTCGATGATAAGCATATCCAGTCGACAGCAGCTTGGTGCTTGAAAGTGTGTGGAGCAGATGCCGCCCCAGCAATTCCAGGATTGCTGAAGATGCTGGACTCTAAAAATCCAGAAACGCAACAAGCGGCCGTAGAAGCTTTGACGGGCATTGGAGCCGAGGCCCACGTGGCCATCTCGGAGGTCGAAGCGCTGTCAAAGAGTAAGTCCCCACAAGTGCGAAAAGCGGCTGCCGAGTTTCTTTTCGTCATGGGTCATGATGATACGCCGCAAGAGCTGCTTGCCGGGTTGCAGAGCCCCGACGAAAGGAAGCGGAACTCGACCTTGATTTCGCTTGAGGGGTTGAAAAAGTCCTCGCCGCAAAAAGCCCTCGAGCTGTTGATGAAAGCAGTCGAGACGGAAGATGTTGAGGTACGACGTTTCATCACAAACAATGTGTTGTCTTGGTTTACCCTCCAAGAAGTATCCATGCTCGAGTTTCTCCGCAAAGCTTGGGCCGACCCGGACAAGGAAGTGCGGCTTTGTGTGTTTCAGCATGGAGTTGCTGGCTATTCTCGAACGCCCGAGGAGCTACTCCCCGACTTGTTGCGTTTGTTGAAAACGGACCCGAGTGCCGAAGTGCGAGACTACGCTGTCCGAAGTTTTCGTCATTTCAAGCCCACGGCAAAACTTCTCAAAGCTGTCCGTGACGCTTTGAGCGATCAAGTTCGTCGTGTTCGCCAAGAGGCCGTGGACACCCTCGCTCACTGGGAAAAGCTGTCGGAAGATGTAATCCCTCATTTGATCGAAGGGCTGGAGAGCCCCGGCACCGAAGAAGCTCGCCGAACCGCGAAAAGGTGCCTCAAGTTGAAAGACCCTCCGCCGGAAATTTACGACGCTTTGCGAACCGCATGGCGAAAGAGTGAAGGTGCAGGGGACATCGTCTTTGCGGGAACGCTCAACCAGCTGGGTTACCAGTGGCAACCGGACGACGTCGCTCTTCTGGTGAAACATTTGCAACACGACACAGGTTCTTCCGCCGAGTTCGCAGCCACAGTGCTCGGGCAACTCTCAAACGCTCCGGTTCCCGAACTGGAGTCCCTGGTTGCGAAGGCGAACGAATGGCTTCGTAACATCTCTGGGTCGTTCGACCTGGAAGCCAAGCACGAAGAATATCGTCGGCAACTCCAGCGGATTGCACTCTTGGCCGTGGCTGGATGTCAGATCGAGACGATCGAACCATTTCGGCAGTTTCTGACTTGCCGTTATCTCTACGTGGTGGCCGATACGCTCAAGACGCTGCAAAAGATGGGTGCGACTGGGACGATCTTCCTGCCAGAGTTGTTGAACTTGATTGGCGAGCACGACTATCCGGTGGATCAGCCATTGACCGACGCCATCATCGAATTGTCGAAGCACTCGTCGACCGTTTTGGATCGCTTGATAAAGTCGCTTCGGAGCAAGGACACAAGGCAAGTTTGTGGGGTTGCCAAAATCATCGCGAAGCTCGGCCCAGAGACAACTCGTGCGACCACCGCCCTGGTCAAGCTACTTTCTCATTCGAACAATGCTGTCCGGGCTGAGGCCGCTCGGACTTTGGGAGAAATCGGAAGCCCAGCCAAACGAGCGATCCCGCAATTGATTGAGATGGTCAAGGATGAGGATGTGGAACCTCGGAGTGCTGCCATCTCTGCTTTGGGAAAGATGGGAGGTCACGCACGAAAAGCACTCCCGGTCCTGCGCGAGCACTTGGAATCCAAGGATCGTGAGACGGAACACGCGACCCGGAAAGCCATCGAACAAATTGAGGGGACATCAGACGCTCAGGACTGAGGATTGAAAACTGCGGAGTATTGAGGCCAGTCAAAGAGATGTCACAATTTTCCACTTGGGACTTCGTCCCAAGCTATCAGATGTTCGTCCCTTCGGGACTGTTCCGGAGTCCTGAAAGGACGGAGATCTGAGAGCTTGGCACAAAGTCCCAAGAAACATGTGTAACGTTACTTCCACTGGTCTCAATAACGTCGAGAAAAAAAGGTGAAAGATTGAGTCACACTCAAGTCTACTGAGCTTCATTGAGGTCATGATCTCGGATAAAAACGCGGCAGCCAACAGTCTATTACGTGGAACTACCAACTTGAGAAGGCACCCACATGTTTGCCCAAGACACCTCCTACAAAGTTGTTTGCGAAAGTTTCCAAGAAGCCGTTTGTCGCTTCGAGATGGCGCGGAGAGTCCTCAAACAAAAGTGCGCTTTATCCGATCAAGAGATAAAGGCCGTGGAAACGCTTGCGGATTACGGACAAGCAATTC